>CAYUAN010000243.1:0-9482 GCA_964442545.1 uncultured Prolixibacteraceae bacterium
TATCACAGAGAACCTATTAAAACTTATATGCCCTTATATGCCTTATATGGTTCCCAAAAATCTTTGTGCAACTCCTTTTACTCAAAAATATTAAACCACTTCTTCTAATTATCAGAAATAACTATCTTTATCCACTGAAACGGGTGTTTTCTATTTTCAATATGTTACGAAAGTTTTTTACAAATAAGCGTATGTTAATACTGATTATCCTTTGGATAATCGCGAATATCGCTTTTCAGTTAGGCCCGTACGGCATTTCCAAACTAAAAGAAGCAAGCGGCGGAATCGGCATTCCCGATATGATGTTGGGCTACGACCTGACAACACTCAACAACGTTTTTAAGGCCTATGGCCCCGAAGGAATTGCCATTTATAAAAAGATTAAGATACTGGATTACATCTATCCGCTGATTTATACCACATTGATTCTCGGCTTTCTGGTTCGTTCACACCCGCCTAAGCAATGGCGTCCGGCGATTTATGGTAACGCCTTTTTTATCCTGATTTTGGACTACGCCGAAAATATCTTGCTCGGTATTTTAGTAGATCGTTATCCATTTCTAACGCCAGATTACCGCAGTTTGGCAAAATTTGCCGCCCTGCTTACGGAACTGAAATGGACCTTTATCGCTTTGGCGGTTTTTAATATCATTATATTCAGTTTGCGCTACCATTTGGTTTCCAAGAAAAAACACAGAAGAAAATCGCATTCTATTAACTAAAACTTAAGAGGACTCGTAGCCAAAGAGCAACTCTAAATTACAAAACCGCTGCCTTCCCTGCGCCCAAAATTATCCACGGCTTTTTGAAGAAATAATTCTACTTTTACGGCCGGAAACTGTACATCTAACCAAAGCGAAAATCAATGACCCGACAGCCCCGGACCGCCTCCAACGGCTTTGCCTTTGCCGTGCTTACCCTGCTCTTTTTTATGTGGGGATTTTTTACCGTTCTCAATGATATTTTAATCCCGCATCTGAAATCGGTTTTCGAACTGACACATTTCGAAGCTATGCTGGTGCAATTCGCCTTTTTCGGGGCCTATTTTATCGGCTCGGTTTTGTATTTTATTATTTCGGCTACTGCCGGCGACCCGATAAATAAAATCGGCTACAAATACGGAATCATCCTGGGATTGGTGGTTTCAGCCCTGGGCAGCGCCTTGTTTTATCCGGCCACACTGATTCATCAATACTGGTTTTATCTGATGGCCTTGTTTATTGTGGGACTTGGGTTTACCATCCTGCAAATCGCAGCCAATCCTTATGTGGCTATTTTGGGAAAACCCGAAACGGCCTCCAGCCGCCTAAATCTGGCGCAGGGTTTTAATTCCCTGGGAACGACCATCGGCCCGGCCATTGGCGGTTATTTGATTTTCCATTATTTCGCCGGAGTGAGTGCCGTAAAGATTCCCTACCTGATTTATGCCGGCATATTTCTGCTGATTGCATTGGTGATTTTCAGCATTCAGTTGCCACGCGTCACCGACCCGAACGAGCAAGCCAAAGGAACGGGCGCCTTGAAATTCCGCAATTTGCGCCTCGGGATTATCGCTATCTTTATGTATGTGGGGGCCGAAGTGAGCATCGGCAGTATATTAATCAGCTACCTCGGTTTGCCTGAAATAGCCGGATTGGAAAAAGAAGCGGCCAGCGCTTATCTTTCCTTTTACTGGGGCGGACTGATGATTGGCCGTTTCCTTGGCGCGGTGTCCCTTAGCGATATGCAAAACAAAAAACTGAAAATCGCGCTGATGGCCGGGATTCCCGCCTTGGCATTCATCATTATCGGCCTGCTCGCAAGCTTCGAGATTGCTAGAATATATGCACTCTTCTTGCTTCTGAATCTGCTGGCATTTTATTTCGGCCGTTCCAAAAGCAGCCGCACCCTCTTGATTTTCTCTTTGGTAATTATCGGCTTCCTGCTGATTGCATTGGGCTTTAGCGGTACCGTGGCCATGTGGTCCGTAATCGCCATCGGCCTGTTCAATTCCATTATGTGGTCCAATATTTTCACCCTGGCCATCGACGGTTTGGGGAAATACACCTCACAAGGTTCTTCCATGCTGGTAATGGCGATTTTGGGCGGAGCGATTATTCCGCCGGTGCAAGGTGCCGCCGCCGATATCTGGGGCGTGCATGCCAGTTTTGTGGTGCCTGTGCTCAGCTATATTTACCTGGCCTACTACGGCTGGAAAGGCTATAAACAATACCTCTAAAACAAAAGATTATGCGCATACTAAAACTCCTGTTGCTGATTTCAATCCCGCTGACGCTTCAAATTTTTACTTCCTGCAATAAAGAAAATACGCCGGAAAGTCCGGTGGATTATGTAAATCCGTTTATCGGAACCGGAGGCCACGGGCACACCTATCCCGGGGCGAGTGTGCCTTTTGGGATGGTGCAGCTAAGCCCCGATACCCGCCTCGACGGCTGGGACGGCTGTTCGGCCTATCATTATTCCGATTCGGTGGTGTACGGATTCAGCCATACCCACCTGAGCGGCACGGGCATTTCCGATTATGCCGATATTTTGCTGATGCCTGTAACGGAAAAATACCGCCATACAGACGGCAAAGCGGAATACGGCTGGGAATCGGATTTTCAACATAAAAATGAAGTGGCCAAACCGGGCTATTATTCGGTATTGCTCGACCGCTACGGAATAAAAGCGGAGCTAACGGCGGCAGCACGCACCGGAATGCACCGCTATACCTTCCCTGAAGGTGCCGAACGAAAAATCGTACTCGATTTGAAACACCGTGATTTCGTTTTGGCCTCGAGCATGCATACCACAGGAAAAAACCAAATTTCAGGACTGCGCCGCTCAAGGGGCTGGGCACAGGACCAGATTCTGTTTTACGATATGGCTTTTTCCGAAGATTATGATTCCATTCAATTTGTTGTAAACGACACCCTTAAACCGGGCTTAAATCAGGCGGAGGGCAAAAACCTGAAAGCCCTGATTTATTTCCGGCCAAGTGATGAACCTCTTTTGGTAAAAGTGGGTATTTCAGCCGTAAGCGAGGAAGGCGCCCGACTGAACCGCACCACCGAAATCCCCGGATGGGACTTTGAGGAACAAAGAAATAAAGCACGCGATTTGTGGGAAAATGAACTTTTGAAGATTGAAATTGAAGGAGCCACGGAACGGCAAAAACGGATTTTCTATACCGCCTTATACCACAGTTATCTGAATCCGAATTTGTATATGGATGTGGACGGGAAATACCGAGGCACGGATATGCACGTGCATCAGGCGGATGATTTTACCAATTATACGGTATTTTCGCTTTGGGACACCTTCCGGGCGACGCATCCCCTGTTTACCCTGACCCAGCGAGCCCGCACCCGTGACTTTATCCTGACTTTTCTGCACCAATACCAAAATGGCGGGAAGTTGCCTGTTTGGGAACTTTCGGCAAATTATACGGGCTGTATGATAGGTTATCATTCGGTGCCCGTAATTGTGGATGCCTATGCCAAAGGCATTCGCGATTTCGATTTGGAGCTGGCTTACAAAGCGATGCGCCACAGTGCCGAGATGCATCATCTGGGACTGGATGCCTACCGTGCCAAGGGATATATTGAAATAAACGATGAACCCGAGTCGGTTTCCAAAACTTTGGAATACGCCTATGACGATTGGTGCATCGCGCAGATTGCCCGCGAGCTGGGTGATTCGGCAGGCTATAAAGAATATATCCAACGGGCGCAATCCTATAAAAACCTCTTTAACCCGGCTACGGGTTTTATGCAGCCCAAAAAAAACAATATCTGGAAAAGCCCTTTCGACCCGCGAGAGGTGGATTTCAATTTTACGGAGGCCAATTCGTGGCAGTACAGCTTTTTCGTTCCACAGGATGTCCAAACGCTGATCGCGCTGCATGGCGGAGACGCGGCCTTTTCGGCCAAACTGGATTCGCTCTTCAATGCTTCATCGCAGACTTCCGGACGCCACCAGTCGGATATTACCGGATTGATTGGCCAGTACGCCCACGGCAACGAGCCCAGCCATCACATGGCCTATTTGTATAACTATGCCGGAAAGCCCTGGAAATCGCAAAAGATTTTGCGCCGGATTATGGATGAACTCTATTCCGACCGGGCCGACGGACTAAGCGGGAATGAAGATTGCGGGCAAATGTCGTCCTGGTATGTGCTGAGCGCGATGGGCTTTTATCCCGTTACTCCCGGCAGCCCCGACTATATTATCGGAACGCCTTTATTCAAGAAATCCACTATTCATCTGGAAAACGGAAAAAGCTTTGTCATTGAGGCGCCGGATGTTTCCGCGGAAAATATTTACATCCGGGGGGTACGATTAAACGGTAAACCGTACAACAAATCCTATATCCGACAGGAAGACATTATGCAAGGCGGCAAGCTGGTATTAATAATGGGGGCACAGCCCGATACGCTTTGGGCTTCCGCCGTCGCCGACCGCCCGACAGCACAAATCACGGATTTCCTGATTCAGCCGGTGCCTGTATTTGAGGCGGCTTCCAAAACTTTTTACGACCACATCAGCGTGGGGATTTCCTCCCCATTGCCGCAAGCGAAAATCTATTACACACTGGACGGCAGTATGCCCGACAGCACTTCGGCGCTATATTCCGGCCCAATCATTTTGCACAATACGGGAACTATTCGCGCCATTGCATACGCACCCGGCCTGCCGCCTTCCAAAGTGGTGGAAAGCAGTTTTCTGAAGATTCCGAAAAACCGCGCCATCAAATTGCTTTCGCATTACAGCAACCAATATACCGCCGGAGGGCAAAACGGCCTGATTGATTTTATTCGCGGGGGTGATGATTTCCGGGACGGAACCTGGCAGGGCTACGAAGGGCAGGATTTCGCGGCGATAGTAGATTTAGGCAAACGGCAAAAAATCAATTATATCGGCGCGGGATTTATACAATCTATCCGCTCCTGGATATGGATGCCGCGAAAAGTCAGCTTTTTTGTATCGGATAACGGAACACATTTTACTAAAGTCGGTGAGCTAAAAAACACCGTTCCCGATGACGACTATGCAAATATCCGGCACGAATTCAGCATACGTCCGGCTTTGACCTATGGCCGCTATGTAAAAGTGGAAGCGCAAAGTTATGGCCCGGTACCCGATTGGCATTTAGGCGCCGGCGGCAAAAGCTGGATCTTTGTGGATGAAATCGTGATTGAGTAAGAGTCGCGGACTAAAACTCTATTTCATCAATTTCACCCTCAGTCATATCCACATTTACTCCCTCTTGCTCTTGCACTTTGTCACAATCAAATTCCACATGGAAATTCGGTGGTGCTTCAAAATCACCTTTGGAAATATTGAGCACGGAATCGGCATAAACCCGCTGCATATAGAGTGCCCAAATGGGCAAAGCCATATTGGCTCCCTGGCCCAAATGTGTACTGCGAAAGTGCACGGCACGGTCTTCGGCGCCTACCCATACACCGGAAACCAAATCGGGCGTAAGGCCCATAAACCAACCGTCGGAGTTATTATCCGTGGTTCCGGTTTTACCCGCAATGGGATAATTCAAATGATAACGGTAGCGAATCCTGCGGCCTGTTCCCAGTTCCACCACACCTTTCATCAGGCCAATCATCAGATAGGCCGTGCGTTCGTCCAAAGCGTCATTGGCTTCGCTTGAGAAGGTCTCAATGATGTTTCCGTTTTTATCCTCGATACGGGTGATGAAAATCGGTTTCTGATACACCCCTTTATTGGCATAAGTGGCCGTGGCCCCAACCATTTCGTAAACCGAAAGGCTCGGAGTTCCCAAACAGATGGCGGGAACCGGCTCGATCTCACTTTTTACGCCCATTGCCCGGGCCAGTGAAACCACTTTCTCAGGACCCACACGCTTAATCAGGAAGGCGGAAACATAGTTTACCGAATTGGCCAAGGCCCATTTCAAGGTAACCATTTCGCCCTCACGGTCATCATCGGCATTTTTGGGTGTATAATCGGGTTGTCCCGGAGGCATCTCAAAGGTAACGGGCACATTGGGAACACGGGTGCAAGGTGTAAAACCAAGCTCCTGAAAAGCAGATGCATAAACAAAGGGCTTAAAGGTGGAACCCACCTGCCGTTTACCCACAATCACATGGTCGTATTGAAAGTGCTGATAATTAATTCCGCCCACATAGGCCCGCACATAACCGGTTTGCGGCTCCACCGACATCATACCGACTTGCAGGAAGTATTTGTAATATAAAATACTGTCCATCGGCGTCATCGTGGTGTCGATATCACCCTTCCAACTAAACACCCGCATTTTTACCGGTGTATTAAATATTTTCCGTATCGAATCTTCGCTCACTCCACGGTGATGCAACCAATAATAACGGTTTGACCGCTTCATTGCCGAAGTCATAATATGCTCGTACTCCTTATCCGAAATACGAAAGAAGGGCGGATGGCGATATCGTTTTTTATTGGCCCAGTGCTTAAAAAAATCGGGTTGCAATGTTCCGCCAATCCACTCGGTTACCGCCGCCTCGGCATAACGCTGCATCCGGCTGTTGATGGTGGTATAAATCTTCAATCCGTCACGGTACAAATTATAGGGTTCTCCGTCCGGTTTGTAATGCGTTTTGCACCATTTTTTCATTTCGCCCCGCAAATACTCGCGAAAATAAGTGGCCAGACCTTCCTTATGGTCCTGTACCTTAAAATTACTAATATCAATGGGAATTGTTTTTAGCGAATCATATTCTTCAGGGGTCAGAAAATCATAGCGCTTCATTTGCGATAGCACTACGTTCCGGCGTTTCATGGCACGTTCCGTATTGCGTACGGGATTGTAATAACTGGGCGCTCTCAACATACCCACCAATACGGCTGCCTCTTCAATGTTCAGGTCTGCCGGTTTTTTATTGAAATAGGTTTTGGCTGCGGTTTTTATTCCGAAAGAATTATAACCAAAAGGAACCTGATTGAAATACATCGCCATTATTTCGTCCTTGGTGTAATGATATTCCAAACGAGTGGCAATAACCCACTCCTTAAACTTACGCAGAACCATTTCCGGTTTGGACAAATGTTTGTCGCGCGGAAAAAGGTTTTTGGCCAACTGCTGTGTAATGGTAGAGCCTCCACCCTTGCTGACACCCGTAACCACACCTTTTATTACCCGAGCCAAAGCCCGTAGATCCACGCCCGAATGTTCGTAAAAACGAATATCTTCCGTGGCCAAAAGAGCATGCACCAGATTGGGGGATAATTCGTCAAAGCCAACGGGAGAGCGGTCCTCGATAAAGTATTTTCCCAATACTACCTGATCGGCGGAATAAACTTCGGAAGCCAGATTGGTTTTCGGGTTTTCCAATTCTTCCAGACTGGGCATATACCCCAACCACCCCCGGGCGATGGCGAAAAAAAGCAGACTGACGGATGCTACCCCGACAAAAAAGGTAATCCACAGAAAGCGAATAATTCGTGAAGTGCTCTTCTTTTTTTCCATAAACAGCTCTTTATATTGTTTGTTTCGGCTTATTCTTCCTCAAAAGGAACCACACGGATTCCAATGGCATCAATACCGTTCAGCACACTGTCGCGCATAGCCATTTCAAATTCCATACGATAATGGCCTTTCATCGGAAAGCGCATTTCCTTTTTCAATAGCGCCGCACGATTGCGCAGCTTTCCCAAACCTGTTCCCAGCCATTCGCCTTTGGCATTCGCCAGAAAAAATTCCACCGTGTCAACGGAATAACGCCGGTCGGGATAAATGGTCTTGATAAAGAAAAAGATATTGGAATATTCGTAATCCGTTGTGTTGCGTATATTTACATAGAAATTTACCGGATTGATACTATCCTTGATATCGAAATCAAAAACCACTTTCTTATCCTTCGTCCAACCGTCACCAACATCCCGGTTCAGGTCCACAATGGTTTCCTGCACGCAGGAGGTAAACAGCAGGCTTAAAAAGCTAAAAATAAACAATATCGATTTCAAATGCCGCATAAGTGATTAACGCTAAATGCTTAAATTTATTTGTTCTTGTTCTTCTTGTTGTTTTGCCATTTTTTGTTCCGGCCGCCGCCTTGTCTGTTTCCGCTGTTCGAATCCGAAGCGTTCCCGTTATTGCTTTTCGCCTGCGGACGATTTCCTTTATTGTTATCGTTCCTCTTGCGGTTGCCGCGATTACGGTTATTGTTCTTTTTCGATTTCTTCTTGCGGCCCTTATTTTCCCGGTCGAAACGGGTCAGATCACCTTGTCCGATTACATCGTCATAAGACGGCCCGGTATCAAATACCGACTCGGAAAAGTCTTCAAGCGATTCGGGCAGACTTCCTTTTTCATTCATGTTCTGAATTTGCCAAACCTTATCCACTTTCAAGGGAATAAAACTGCTGTATTGCTCGGCATAAGCGTACCAGAAAGTCTCTTTCAGCACATCCATCTTCACAAAATAGGCCTCGCCCTGTTTGGTCTTTAAGCGCTTCTTGGTATCGGGAAATTGCCGCAACAATTCCTGATACTGGTCCACTTCAAAATTCAGACAGCACTTTAATTTTCCGCATTGTCCGGCCAGTTTCTGCGGATTCAGCGAAAGCTGTTGCGCCCGCGCGGCGGAAGTGGAAACGGACTTAAAATCCGTCAGCCAGGATGAGCAGCACAACTCGCGTCCGCATGGGCCGATACCGCCCAATCGGCTCGATTCCTGACGCACACCAATCTGTTTCATCTCGATGCGTACACTGAATCGCTCGGCCAAAACACGGATTAATTGCCGGAAATCAACCCGCTCATCGGCAGTATAGTAAAATATGGCTTTGGTATTATCGCCCTGATATTCCACATCATTGATTTTCATTTCCAGCCCCAGATCCATTACGATACGGCGCGCTGAAATCATTGTGGATATCTCTTTGGATGTGGCCTGAATCCATTTTTCAATATCGGAATTACGGGCTTTGCGGTAAACTTTTTTGATGCTCTCGGATTTAGGGTCAACCCGCTTTTTGTGCATTTGCAAGCGAACAATTTCGCCCGTAAGCGAAACAATACCGATATCGTGTCCCGGCGATGCCTCAACGGCAACGATATCGCCTCTTTTTATACCTGTTTGTCCCTCCTGAAGTCGAAAAAACTCTTTGCGACTGTTCTTAAATCGCACCTCAATGCAATCGAATTGGCGTTTATCATCCACCAGATTAATATCGGCCAGCCAATCGTAGGCATCGAGTTTACAGCAACTGTGCTGATTTATTATTTCGTTCTTCTGAGTGGAGGCCGGAGGAGCACAACAGCCCCTCGATTTAACGCCTTCTAAGTCAGAATACATTGGTTCTATTTTGGTTTATATATATTGGTTCTCCCGAAAATGCGGGATACGTATTTCGTAACAGACAAAGGTAATGAAATTTTGTATTGTGTTTGGGGCGGCTTTTTTGTGTTTCGCCCAATTTGAACTCCGTGATTTTGACTCATTATCATAATTGGATTTTAGCCTTAAAAAATTGCAAGAAAC
>CAYUAN010000244.1:0-5063 GCA_964442545.1 uncultured Prolixibacteraceae bacterium
AGGTCATCGAGCGTAGTCGAGATGCCTGTGGTTTATATTTATTTGAACCATTCTGCAAGCCCCCCAAGCGCTAGAATCCGTCCTTCGGGCCCGGATTCCGCGAGCGCACAGCGTGAAGCGGACTTTTTCCGTGCAAACTAAAGCCTCAGCGCTCGCAGCCCTTACTTTGGCCGGCACAAAAAATATTTTGTAATCATCTTCGCGATGCCGCTTACGCTCATATTGTCCGAGGCCTGGGCGATATCTTTTATGCTGCCGTCCTTAAAGCGGATATTGATATTGTTTTGATCCACCTGATAGGCCGAGTTTGACGTCTTGTCGTGGATAATAAAATAGGAAGCGTCCTCGAAACTAATGTGGTAATCGTCGGCGATTTCCTTTTGAATTTCTTTGATTTTCCCCGCGGGGAATGGCTTTTCCGAAAACTCGATACGGAACAAACGGCGATTGATCAAGTTGGCCGACAGACGGCTAAGTACCGCGTCGGGATGTTGTGCCCAGACTTTTATGGCGCCTTGAATATCAAAATCATCGAGCAGGGTAAAATTATCCAAAGCGCAGCCGCTTATGCTGAAATCCTGTTTGGCGCCCGGTGTTTTAAGGAAATAATCCAGGGCGGGAGCCGCATATAATTTCTCTCCGCGGGCAGTCAGTTCCTTGGCGCGTTTCAGGATGTTGGTCAGCAGATGTTCAGCCGCCAGAACAGCCTTATGCAAATACACCTGCCAGTACATAATGCGGCGCGAATTCAGGAAGTTTTCAATGGAATAAATCCCTTTGGCCTCTACCACCAGCTCATCATCCACCACATCCAGCATTTTGATAATGCGCTGTGTACCGATTACCCCTTCGGAAACCCCTGTAAAAAAACTGTCCCGCCGCAGATAGTCCAGGCGGTCCACATCCAGCTGACTGCTCACCAGTTGATGCAGGAAATGTTTCGGGTAATCATTCTTCAGTATGGCAATGGCCAAATCCAGTTTGCCCGAAAACTCGCGGTTCAGTTTTTCCATAATCAGCAGGGAGAGTTCCTCGTGCGAGTGTTCTTCCACTATGGAATGTTCCAGGGCGTGGGAAAAGGGGCCGTGCCCGATATCGTGCATCAGAATGGCAATCAGGGCGCCCTCGTATTCGGCATCATCAATCTGATGGCCTTTTTGACGTAAAATGCGCAGGGCTTCGTTCATCAAAAACATGGCTCCCAAAGCGTGGCTAAAGCGTGAATGTACGGCACTGGGATAAACCAAATGCGTTAGTCCGAGTTGCGTAATTCGCCGCAAACGTTGAAAATGAGGATGTTCAATCAGGTCGAAAATTATGCCGCCGGGAATATTGATAAATCCATAAACCGGATCATTGAAGATTTTCTTTTTATTCTGCGCAATCTGTGCCATATTTTAACGTTTATTAATTTCCCTGCAAATAGGAATTGTAAATTTACACTTATTTTTACACCCGTAAATATTTTGACCATTAAACGAAAATCAAAAAATATATGAGCTTAGCAAAATTACTTTGGGTGGATGATGAAATAGATATGTTGCGTCCGCATATCATGTTTTTAGAGGGTAAAGATTATGAGGTGGATACGGCCAATAACGGCAGTGATGCCCTGGAAATGATTCGCCAGAAAAAATACGATCTGGTTTTTCTGGATGAAAATATGCCCGGACTTACGGGGCTGGAGGTGCTGGAAGAGATTAATAAATACAGCTCGGTGCTTCCTGTGATTATGATTACCAAAAGCGAGGAAGAGCACATCATGGAAGAGGCAATCGGCTCCAATATCGCCGATTATCTGATTAAGCCCGTGAACCCGAATCAGATTTTGCTGGCCATCAAGAAAAATATTGACGGAAAGAAAATCGTCAGCGAGAAGAACGCCCACGATTATCAGGTGCAGTTTCGCCAGTTGGGCATGCGCCTGGCCGACCGCTTGGATTATGACGAGTGGACCGATATTTACAAAGAACTGGTGGACTGGGAGCTGAAACTTGAAAAGTCGGAAGACCAGGGAATATTGGAAATTTTCCAAATGCAAAAAGATGAAGCTAATTCGGTTTTCGCTTCATTTATCGAAGATCATTATGTGGACTGGGTAAATGGCGAGGAGGAAAGCCCCGTGATGTCGCAAACACTAATCCGCGAAAAAGTATTGCCCAAATTAACTCCGGGCACCCCGACTTTTCTGTTTGTGATTGACAATTTGCGCTACGATCAGTGGCGCTCCATTTACCCCCTGATCAGCGACTATTTCCACCTGGACTCGGAAGAGATATATTACAGCATTTTGCCCACAACCACGCAATATGCCCGTAACTCGCTGTTTGCCGGATTAATGCCTTCCACCATTGCCAAGCGATATCCGCAATATTGGGTCGAGGAGCACGAAGAAGGCACCAAAAACCAGTACGAAAAAGAATTGCTGGAGGCGCAGTTAAAGCGTTTGGGTAAAGATATCAAGATGTCTTATGCCAAGATACTTACGCTGGACAAAGGGCGTAAACTGGCGGATAATATGCACCAACTGATGAAGAACGACCTGAATGTTATCGTGTACAATTTTGTGGATATGCTTTCGCATGCCCGTACCGAAATGGAAGTGATTCGCGAGCTGGCCAGTGACGAAAAGGCCTACCGTTCGTTGACCAATTCCTGGTTGCAAAATTCCCCGCTGATGGATATGTTTCGCTTTGTGGCCGAAAAAGGAGCCAATATGATGATTACCACCGACCACGGCTCGGTGCGGGTAAAGAAACCGGTGAAGGTAGTGGGCGACCGCAACGTGAATACCAATTTGCGTTATAAGTTCGGTAAAAACCTGGATTATAAAGCCAAGGAAGTTTTTGAAGTGCGCAATCCCGAGGATGTATTCCTGCCGAAGATTAACGTAAGTACTTCTTATATTTTCTGCAAGGAAACCGATTTCTTCGCCTATCCGAATAATTTCAATTATTACGCGAATTACTATCGAGATACCTTCCAGCACGGAGGAATATCGATGGAGGAGATGTTGATTCCGATTGTTTCACTGTCGGCTAAGAAGTAAATATGCTCGTAAAAAAAGACGAAATAAAAGCCGCGGCCAAACAGATTTTGGCGCAATATCCGGATCAACGCATTTTTATTTTGGATGGCGAAATGGGCGCGGGGAAGACGACCTTTACCACAGCCTTTGCCGAATTGTTGGGGGCTGTTGATCATGTCAGCAGTCCGACTTTTGCCATTGCCAATGTTTATCTGTGTGCGGATGATACGGAAATCTATCATTTCGATTTTTACCGTCTGGAATCATTGCAGGAAGCTTTGGATATCGGGGTGGAAGAGTATTTCCACAGCGGCAATTACTGCTTTATTGAATGGCCGGATATAGTGGAATCCGTGATTCCGGAAGATGCTTTGCGTATCCGGATTAAGCATACGGATGATGAAGATATGCGGGAGCTGATAATCTCCTGATATTTCATGCGCTATATTCATTTAAAAAATCTAATTTTGCGGTTCAATTAGCGTAATCGTATATGAGTGAATATTGGACTTTCGGACTTTTTGTATTTACCAGTTTTGTCGCCATCATTAATCCGCTTGGCGTTACACCGGTTTTTCTGGCCATGACCAGCGACCTGTCGGCCAAACATCAGCGCCGCACGGCACTGAAAGCTGTAATCACGGCATTTATTGTGCTTACCTTATTTGCCTTTGCCGGCCGCTTGTTATTCCAGTTTTTCGGCATTTCGGTTAACGGTTTCCGTGTAGCCGGCGGGGTTATCTTTTTCATTATGGGCTACGACATGCTGAATGCCCGTTTGAGCCGCATTAAATATGATGACAAGGACATTGAGGAGGAATTGGACGATATCGCTATTACGCCTTTGGGCATCCCGATGATTGCCGGGCCGGGCGCCATTACCAACGCCATAGTTTTGATGCAGGACGCGCATAACGACCATATTAAGCAATTGATTCTTCCCGTGGCGATTTTTATTGTACTGCTGGCTACCTTTCTTACCCTTATCGGCGGCGGCCGCGTAATGAAAGTGATGGGCGAGACAGGCAATAAGATTATGCTGAAGCTTATGGGCTTAATCATGATGGTGATTGCGGTGGAATTTTTCTTTGCCGGACTCAAACCCATCGTGCAGGATATGTTGAATATCACCCCGCATTAATAATGATATTTGCTACTTTTGTTTTTCGGAGTAAACATTTTTGCACTTTTACCGTTTAGATAAGCAATAGGTAACTCGAAAAAGATATAATTAATTAAATAAAAACATAATGATGAAAAAAATTACACTAGTATTTTTGATTGGTTTGCTGAGTTTCAGCTTCTCTAAAGTACAGGCACAAAGTGAAAAATCAATTGAATTGGCGCCCATGGTAGGATATCAGTTTGGAGGCCATTTATATTTTTATGAAGGTGAATTCCGTATTGATAATGCTATGAATTACGGCATGTATGCCAATATCCTGGTTCGGCAAGATCATCGTATTGAATTTGGCTATTCTGTGATGCCTTCAACTGCGGAGTTTATCGTAGAGCCATATTTTTCAGGTGATTTTAGGAGTTGGCGTGGTGATGTAGATGTGCACTATTTTCTTTTGGGAAGCCATAGTGAATACCATGCAAGCGAATCTGTAATTCTTTTTGGGGGTGTTAGCTTAGGGGCGTCATGGTATGCAGCCGGAGATATTCGCTATCTTGATACCAATACGCCGGCTCCAATCGACGATATGGTTCGCTTCTCGATGGGTGTTACCGGTGGTATGAAAATAATGTTTAGCGATCGCGTGGGTATCCGTTTGCAAGGCCGCCTTTTGATGCCGACCTATTTTGCAGGTGTTGGCTTCTATGTGGGAACGGGAGGATCGGGTCTTTCTATGAACGCTGGTTCTGTTATGTTCCAGGGTGATTTCCAAGGCGGTTTGGTATTTTCTCTGTAAAGCAGATTAATAAAAATATATAGGGCTGCTTCGTTAGAAGCGGCCTTTTTTATGCATAAAAATTTCCGGCGACAAAAAAGTTTTTTTGTATGTTTGATGAATAGAAATATTTTGAAACA
>CAYUAN010000245.1:0-3701 GCA_964442545.1 uncultured Prolixibacteraceae bacterium
ATAGCTTGATTCCGATATTTAATAATGGCTCCAAAGATTTCTTGATAAGGTCTCCCAGCTTTTCCTTGAAATCACCAATAATATTTGAAAATTGTTTCATTTTCCCGGAACTGGTTGCCGCTAAATCCTGCGCTTGCTTAAAACCTTTATTCATTGCCTGTTGAATAATAATCATTTTTTGCGTCGCATCTTTTGTTGAACGTAAGGCAGGAATATAACGCTGCAACATGGTGAAATCGCCTTGATATGCCAATGCCAAACCTTTCATGGCTGTGGACTGATCAAGCCCGGCTTGTTTAAAAGCCGCAGAAAGCCCAATCGCTCCTTTTGTTGCCTCATTTATTTTATCTAAGCTAAGGCCCATATTAAGCCCAAGCGTTTGCAGCATTTGCACTTGTTCGTCACCAACGGTTGTTACGCCTTGAATAGCCGAAGCTTGTTCCTTTAATTTTCGATAATTTCCTTCGGTATATTGGTTTACTTGCTGCAAAGCAGAGGCCAGCCCGCGATCGGCTTCTTCTTGCTGATTCGAATATTTAATTAATGATTCCAATGGAGCCTGAAGAGCTTTAAATCCATTAGCAATAAAAAATAATTTCTCACCGAATTGGGCAATTTTAGTAAATGAAGATTTTAAAGAATTTAATTTGGTCTGCGATTGCTCAACAACCTTGCCGACAACCTGACCAAAATTTTTGATTTTGACTTCGCCGGTTTCACTATCAATTTCGATTTTTAGCCTTAATTCGGTCTCAGCCATTTCCTATCCTTTTTGCTGATTCTTCCATTCAATCCAATTGTGAATGCCCAGCCAGTAAATGAGCTCCTCATAAGAATAAAGACGCTCGATGGCGTCTATTTTTTCAAGGTCGCCGTTACATGCACTGAACAACAGAATATCCAGTGCATGATCGCGCCCAACCTGTGAAATTTCATGATATGTTTTTAAGCCAAAACGCCGGATAATTTCATCAACCCGTCGATGGCTGGCTTGTTCAATAAAAAAAGTGCTTCTCCAAGGGCAACGGCTTCATTCAAATCTAAATCGTTCCATTTAATTTTTTGCGCTTTGGGCTGATCGGCAAAAAGAATATTGCCCAAATGCTCTAATTTGCCATTTTCCAAAACAAAATCCATGAATGCACTAAGATTAAATTCGCCTTTATCGGCATTTTTAAAACCATTAAAAAGCTTTAAAAGCTCTTTCATCTGGCGGATTTTCAAGGGTTTAAGATAGAGCTTGACTCCTTGAATGGTAATATTTGCCTGATTTTCTTCCAATACAGGATTTGTCTTTTTGGTATTTTTTGCTTTAGGCATGATTAATACTCCTTAAAATCACTTAATTTCCCAATTTCAAGCTGGGCATTATCGAGCAGCACATTAAAAGCATAAGAGCCGCCCTTATTGTGAATAATAAAAACCAGCTCGGCCGCGATGTCGTTTAATTGTAAATCTTTTGTAAAATGAATACGCTTTTCTTCTTCGCTAACAAAACTGAATATTTCATAATCAAATGTTTTAAAAGTACCATTCGCATCGCGTGTATAACAACCGAGACATAAATTTCCATCAATCCCGCTAACATCCGGATCAAACTTTACATAAACCGAAGCAGTAACTTTCAAACGTCCGGCAAAGGGCGCCTTAACGCGGTATTGAATATTTTGATCTGATCCAGTAGAGCAATTAAGATATTGCGCATTTCCTCCACCAGATAAAAAGGATGATCTGATTTCAACCGAATTTACGGACGCGCTTTTAA
Organism: uncultured Prolixibacteraceae bacterium; assembly: GCA_964442545.1. Taxonomy (GTDB): domain Bacteria; phylum Bacteroidota; class Bacteroidia; order Bacteroidales; family UBA1556; genus UBA6267. Next base: position 1,766 of record CAYUAN010000245.1, read on the forward strand.
CCCAGCCGTCCGCAAGGCCATCGCCATTCGAATCGTTTTCGAATTTCCCATCCGGATGCAATAAATTTACCTTTTGCTCTATCAGCTCAGCTAATCCGGAACCGGCAATCGTGAGAATATGCGGCTTGGAGCCAAATTTTCGATTCGCATAGAATAGAAAGAAAACATTATTAATTATTACTTCCGAATCCAACCCAACAAAATAAATGGTTTGTTTTTCATTTTTGCGCGTTTCTAATTGATTCAAAATATCCGGATTAAATCGTATAACCTGAATATCAAATTGCATTTGTTTTTCAATGAGCAGTTCCTGATTCTCAATACTCAAAATCTTCTTTGGCTTCTCTTTAATATCCGCCTCACACCAGCCAAGGTATAAATACCCATTGGTAGAATCATATAAACTAACCTGTGCCGGTCCGGAAAATATATCCAAATTATTAGCCATCTTTTCTTTCCAAATGAATAAGTGCTAAATCATATTTATTGTTAGATTTTATACCCACATGCAGAAATCCTTCTTTGGTATTCGATTGCAATAAATTCATACAAATACTTTTATAGCCAAGCCCTAATTCTTCCTTTTCTGAAATTATTTTATGCCGATAAAGATAAAAAGTCTGTCCATAATCATAAGTGCGCAGTTGGTTCAGGAAATAATAATTTCCGGTCTGATCAATTGGGCTAAGGGAAATATCCACAACGCCGCTTTTTCGGGCAATAGCAACCGTACCATAGGATTTGATGGTATCATAAATTTTGTAAAATTCGGAAATATCAATTTTGGTTTTATTTCCGTTTTTAAAATGCACCATAAAAGCGCGGCGATCGTTATATCCGCCATTCACATAATAAAGGAAGCCATAAAAAATAAATGGCGTACCATCATCATCAATAGCTACGGCTAACGGCGTGGAATAATCGCTGTTTGTAGTGCTTAGACTATTATCAACAAGAAAATGATCAAGCGATTCCTGCGATGTAATAGCCCCATTGGTAAGAACATCTTTCGAAAAATTTCTCTCTCCGTTATACCATGTTTGGCCGTCTTCCGTTTGGTAATAAAACACCCATTTGAATTTCCCGCCGGAACCATTCCGGACAATAACCATCAGACCGAGATATTTATTATTCCCGCCGGAAATGATGTAATAATTAATCGGATCGGTAATGCCGGAAATACCGTTGATTTCTTCGATAATTTTAAAAGCGCTTCCCCATGTTTGCCCGCCATCGTTTGAGAACATTCCGCAATTATTGTATTGGCTACCCGTTCCCGGTTCGCCTCGCCAAATGACCATTATTTTACCGTTTGGAAATTTGAATAAGTTCGGATAGGCCTGCCAATAGCCGGGCGTGCTCCCATCATAAACCGTATTAAAATTACCATAATCTTCCGGATTAACAGAACGCTTAATGATAATTCCCTTATTATGCGAAGAAGCGCTCACATTATCGTAAACATAAATAATATGACCGTCATCGCTTAGAATAATCGGGCACCAGTGGTGATTATCGCTTCCGGAGATTCCTGGCGCTTGCAGGTCTTTTAGTGCGGAAAATGTTTTAGTGACAAGATCATAATACCATAAATAGTTTGTCATCACGCCGTTTTTATTCACCTGTGCGACAAACCAAATTTTATTGTTATGGTAATAATCCATACTGCGCTGCCAGACCTGCACGGTCGTATAATCGCTTCCGATTGTAATTTTATCATATTTTTTCTTGATCTGATAATCATTATATCCAAAAACGCAAAGATCATCTTGCCTGAGAATAGCTTTTGTGATTTGAATAGTCAAAATATGTGGTTCGTCGCCAAATCCGCGCTTGACATTATAGCCGCTGATAATGACCTGATCAAAATACCATTGTTCGCTTTCGGTATCCGAAATTTGTTTGGTTACAATCGAAATTTTAGTATTTGGCTGAT
>CAYUAN010000246.1:0-8296 GCA_964442545.1 uncultured Prolixibacteraceae bacterium
CTACAATTCCCCGAAAATATCCATTGAGAATTGCATGTTTAGCAATAACCTTGCAAGCTTTACGGGCGGAGCTATATATATCGAAAGCTCTAATATTCGTTTCAGAAATAATGTATTGGCAAATAATACCGCCCGTGCTGCATCAGGGGCTTATTTCAGTGGAGGCGGAGCCATGTATATAGATGATGTAAGCATGGATTTCTACAATAATACCGTTGTTCATAATAGTGCGGAAAAGGCTTCTTCCAACTATAGTCGTGGAGGAGGAATTTATACCCGGGATACAGAGCTGAAAATTAAGAATTGTATTTTCTGGGGAAATACATCAGATTATGGCTCGAAAGGAACACAGTTGTATTTTTATACCAGTTCGAATTCGTATATCCTTAATTCCGATGTTCAATTTGGAAAGACCGGAATATACGGAGGAACATCACTGAAGTATTATAATAATAACTTTGATATAGATCCCCATTTTGGTAACGAATCGGCCGGTTCGGGTATTGCCTATGACGGCTTGAAAGCCTCTTGGCGCTTAACGGCTTTTTCTCCGCTTATTAATGAGGGTTTGCCCATTTCTTATACGACATTGGATATGGCCGGAAATCCTCGTGAGGTTGCCGACTCACTGGATATCGGTGCATTTGAAGTACAACTATCCCCAAGATTTATTACGCAACAACCTGTTTCCGTATCTGCTTGTGAGGGCACTTCTACAAGTTTTAATGTTGCCCTGTCAATTAATGCTAATTACCAGTGGTATCATAATGGGTTGTCACTAGCCGGAGCAAATTCTCCCGGTTTAACTGTTTCCAATATTCAGAATTCCGATGTTGGCGATTATTACTGTGTTATGAGTACTTCCGACGGTAGTATCCACAGTGATACCGCTGTGCTCGGCATTCAATACGCGCCGAATATTACAACACATCCGGTATCGACTAATGCCTGTGTCGGCGATTCCGCGGCTTTCTCTATCGAAGCTACCGGAACACAACCTTTAGTGTACACATGGCAAAATAGTTTAGGCCAATTGTCGGGCTCGAATACAAGCAGTATGATTACTGTTGGTACGCAAACCTCGTCGAATCCGGCTACAGGTTATCCCAGTACTTTTGCCAACTACTACTGGGGCAATAAATATCAATTTATTATTCTGGCATCGGAGCTTACGGCTGCCGGAGTAGTGCCTGGAAATATCAGCGCGATTGCATTTAATGTTATCAATGTAAATTCGTGTCCCGCATTAAGCGATTACGAGGTTTCCATGGGAAGCACAACGGCTAACAATATAACCAACAGCTTTGTTAACGGACTTACCTCGGTATATAGCGTGGCTTCCTATCAACCGGTTGCGGGCTGGAATACCATTAAATTTCAAACGCCTTATAATTGGGATGGTAGTTCGAATATAATTGTGCAGATATGTTCTAATAATTCAAGTTGGGTGTCCAATGGTAATGCATCGATTGCTTTGACGACGACGACTTATGCCTCGTCGGTGGAGTACCATAACGATGTTAGTGGTATTTGTGCATATACTTCAGGAACCTCCTATACAAAGCGACCTGTAGTGCGCATCAAGGATGCGGCACACTCAAATATTGAGTATTATGTTATTGATTCTGTTTTAACTTCCGATGCTTCGGTTTATAAGTGTAATGTATCGAATATGTGCGGTTCGGCACTTAGCAACGGCGCGCAACTTACGGTAAATACAGCTCCGGAGGTCGTTCCGTTGATTAGCTCGTCTGATGTTTGCGAAAACTCATCCTTTACCCTGACCACATCCGCTACAGGAACAACACCAATCACATATCAGTGGTATAAGGATGGTAGTGCCCTGGCAGGTTCAAATTCCGTGAGCTTAAATATTAGTTCCGTATCTGCTGCTGACGATGGGGTATATTATTGTAAAGCGACTAATGCATGTGGTGATGATTCTACAAACCAATCCATTCTGAATGTTGATTTAGTGCCGGTAATTACCACCCAGCCGTCCGGCCTGACCACTTGTGAAAACCAAAGTGCAATGTTTACCGTACAGGCTTCCGGTTCGCCCACCCTGTCTTATCAATGGTACAAAGGCGGGTCTGCTGTTTCCGGAGGTAATTCGGCTTCAATGTTAATTTCACCGGTGTCTGCTGCTGATGCCGGAAATTATTATTGTAAGGTTACTAATACCTGTGGCAATGTGAGCAGTATCAGCGTTCCGCTAAATGTAAATGCTGCCGTGACCATTAGCGCGCAAAGCGGCTCTCAGGTGCTCTGCGAAGGTTCAAGTCCGAGTTTCAGTATTACCGCCTCCGGAAGTACCCCAATTACTTATCAATGGTATAAGGACGGGACTTCGATTTCCGGTGCGACTAATAATACCTTAAATCTTACTTCTATAGATACATCGGATGCGGCGGTTTATTATGTTAAAGCGACAAACCAATGTAACAGTGTGCAATCGAATGCTATGTTGCTGACGGTTAAAGAGCTTCCTTCCATTAGCACACAACCGCTTAGCACGGTTACTTGTTCGGGTTCCGGTGCGATGCTTAGTGTTGCCGCAAATGGTGCCGCGCCATTATCTTATCAATGGTATAAAGACGGAACAGCTTTACCCACGGCTACCCTGTCCAACCTTTTGATTGGCTCGGCTACAACTGCTGATGCCGGCACCTATTATGTTAAGGTTACAAACTCTTGCGGTGTGGAAACTTCCCAATCGGCAAGCCTGACGGTAAACGAACCGGTTAGTCTGACGGCTCAGTCCGTATCGCAAACGGCTTGTTCCGGTAGTAGCGTAAACTTTAGTGTGACAGCAAGCGGAACAGCACCCTTCACTTATCAATGGTATAAAGACGGAGCAATTATTACCGGTGCAACAAATAATCAATTAATCTTAAACTCTGTTGATTCTTCCGATGCGGCTTCCTATTATGTTGTGGTAAGCAATACCTGTAATAGTGTTCAGTCGAATAATATGACACTTACAATTAATGAAGCTCCGACAATTAATAATCAGCCGGTATCGACAACTGTTTGTAGCGGTACAGGTGTGCAATTAAGTGTGTCTGTTTCCGGTACCTCTCCATTAAGTTATCAGTGGTATAAAGGCGGAAGTGCAATCAGTGGTGAAACAAATAGTAATTTAATCATAAGTTCTGCATCGGCAACTGATGCCGGTTCGTATTATGTAGAAATTACAAATTCATGTGGAACACAAACATCACAGACTGCCGCCCTGACGGTAAACGAGCCGGTTAGTCTGACGGCACAGTCCCTGTCGCAAACGGTTTGTTCGGGAAGCAGTCTGAGTTTTAACGTAACGGCCGCAGGAACTACCCCTGTTACTTACCAATGGTTTAAAGATAATGATACAATTACCGGAGCCACAAACAACAGTTTGAGCTTAAGCGCTGTTGATACTTCCGATCAGGCAACTTATTATGTAATTGCAACTAATTCATGTAATTCGGTGCAGTCCAACGCGATGGCCTTAACGGTTAATGAAGCGCCTTCTATTATTACCCAACCCGTTAGTTCGGTAAGTTGTTCCGGTTCGAGCACCATGTTGAGTGTAACGGCCTCGGGTACTGCTCCGGTATCGTTTCAATGGTACAAAGGAACAAGCGCTGTTCCGGGTGCTACCTCAAGCAATTATTTAATCAGTTCCACGACTGTCTCTGATGCCGGTTCATATTATTGTACCGTAAGCAATGGTTGTGGTACGGAAACATCCAACCCGGCTACTTTGGTTGTTAACGAGCCGGTGATTATTACGGCCCAGTCGGGCGATTCGACAAAATGCGTGGGAGATGCCATGATGTTTACCATTAGTACTAATGGTACCGCGCCGGTTTATTATCAGTGGTTCCACAATGGAGATACAATCGTTGGGGCTACTTCGGCGGTTTATTCCATAGCTTCTGTTTCTTCGCCTGATGCGGGAAATTATTATTGTATTACTTCCAACGCTTGTGCAAGTACGCAAAGTGGGGTGAAGGCCTTAACGGTTAATGTTGCGCCTGCGATTAACAGCATAACAAACGATACGACTATTTGCTCCGGAAATAATCTCACACTGAGTGTATCGGCATCAGGTTCTGCGCCATTGTCTTATCAATGGTATAAGAACGGCTCTGTTTTGGGTGGTGCACTGAGTAGTTTGTATCCGATGTATCAGATTTCAACCTCCGATTCAGGCACATATTATAGTGTGGTAAGCAATAGTTGCGGCTCTGTTCAGAGCGCTAATGTTGTTGTTGGTGTTAATACGCCACCCGCAATAGTTTATCAATCGGGCGACTCCTCACGATGCGAAGGCGAAAGTATGACCTTTAAGGTTGTGGCAACAGGCACTGCTCCTTTATCTTATCAGTGGTATTTTGGACAAAATGCCATTAGTGGTGCCGATAGCAATGTCTATCAGATAGCAGCTGTAAGTCCTTCGGATGACGGTTATTATAATGTTGAGGTAAGTAACCAGTGTGCGACAACAACTTCTGCCAATAAATATCTGACCGTTCACCCAACCCCGAATATTGCTTTGGGCCCCGACACTACTTTCTGCGACGGAGGTTCAATAATCATTGGCCCGGGTTATGGTTATTATTGCTTGTGGAATACCGGTCAGATTGCCGGACAGATTAATGTGACAGATTCCGGTTCATACTCGGCTGTTGTGACAGATAATTACGGTTGTACCGGTACTACGGATACTATTAATGTTAACGTGGTGTATCCTTACTCATATCAGGATATTTGCATAGTAACGGTGGATTCGGCTTCAGGAAAGAATGTAGTAGTTTGGGAAAAGACACCGAATATGGGTATTTCAAGCTTCAATATTTACAAAGAAACAAATATCTCCGGAGTATATGCTTTAATGGCCAATCGCCCGTATGATAGTTTGAGTGTTGTAGTTGATATGGCTTCTAATCCGGCGGTTAGTGCCGAACGTTATGTGATTACCGTAGTTGATACCTGCGGTAATGAGTCATCCTATTCGCCTGCCCATCGTACAATGCATCTGACAGTCAATAAAGGTCAAAATAATGACTGGAACCTGATATGGAATGCATACGAAGGTTTTGTGCCGAACTCCTATATTATCTATCGAGCCGATAGTACCAAAAATTTTGTATCAATTGATACTGTTTCCGGTTCGTCAAATTATACTTATTTATATACCGACCAGAACGCTCCAATTAATACACCATTGTATTATTATGTTGAAATCGTTCATCCTACAGGCGGATGTTCGGTGAGTAAAGGAAAAACAAATTATCTGACCAGTCGTTCGAATCACGCACATAATGGTGCTGCTAATCCTTCGTCCTTATTACCTGCATTTTTCGGCACTCCGACAAGTGGTGTATTCCCCTTGGATGTGCACTTCTTCGACCAAAGTCAGGGTAATCCGACAGAGTGGGAGTGGGACTTTGGTGACGGTACAGTGGATACGGTACAAAATCCGACCCATACTTATACCCAAATTGGCGTGTATAGTGTCAGCCTGATTGTGAAAAATACAACAGGGCTTAATTCTGTTTCATTCCAAAATTATATTACGGTATTGACTACCGGAATTGAGGATGTCAGCGATGAGTTTGTCGTGAAAGTTTTCCCGAATCCATATACCGGTAAGACGAATATCGCTTATGCATTGAACAAGCGTTCCATGGTGCATATTGAAATATTTAATGCGGTAGGAATGAAGGTGGCCGAATTGGTAAACGATTATCAAAATCCGGGTAGTTATAAATACCAGTTCCGTGCTCAGGAATATGGCTTCTCTGCAGGTGTTTATTATCTGAGAATGCGTGTGGACGATAATTTATACACCGAAAAACTAATAGAAGTAAAATAAAACGGGTCGCCGGAAATTATATAAAGCAGCATGGAAATTTTCTATGCTGCTTTTTTGTTTTTGGAATTAAAAAATAATATAAATTTGCAATCCCAAAAGGGAAAGATCGGGGTGTGGCGCAGTTGGTAGCGCACTTGACTGGGGGTCAAGGGGTCGCAAGTTCAAGTCTTGTCACTCCGACGTTATAAATCAAGGTCTTACGCAGATAATGCGTAAGGCCTTTTTTTTGTGGAGGGACCTAAGGGATGTCCTTTGGAGTATCCTTTAGGGGCTCTTTCGGAGGGTTAAACCCGGGAACAATAAGGTAGATGTCCCCCAAAATGAAACTCCCCTTATTGCACAATTATCTCATCACAAAAGATCCAGGATGGCTGGCCGAAACCCTTATGCCACGCAGGGCAGGTCTTTATTGATTTAGCATGGATGCGTAAAAAACGGCTTTTTGTTTGTGCAAACTTGAAATCAAAATTAACAAGTTCCGTTTTCGTATCACGAATGCTTGTATCTCCTGCCAGGCTGGCTAAAGTTTGAAAATGCTGTCCGTCATCCGAAATTTCCAGCTCCACTTTCTCCGGAAGAAAAATCCAGGAACCGGTAGCGCGTAAAAATGTCATCTGAACGGAGGAAAAGGAAATTGTTTTCCCAAAATCGGCCGTTAAAATCATATCCGAACCTTCATAACCAACCCAGTTGTGCCGATAGCCCAAACCGCCCGTCAAGCCATCGACAAATGCTGCCGGTAAGTCCACCGGATATTTGGGACTGGCTGCACTAACATCAATTTTTGCGCCCTTTAGTTTATTCGCTTTGCGGATACGATTAAGTCGTTCCAATACATTCGCCCGATATTCATCAATGCTTTCTCCATGTTCTCCGATTTTTATGGAGGCATCCTTTTGCGCGTAATCTTGTAAATGCTGCAGCTTTTTCAGAAGCTTGGGATTAATGATTTGTGTACCTGCCGAATCAACGAAGGCCGGTAAATCAGCATAATGATTGTTTACCGCTATATCCACCCAGGCATAATCGACAGCCAAACGGGTACGGTGCACACGGTCAAGATAAATATCGTTGGTAACGGTTTCCGCAGAATCCATCAAGGCTACATAATAATTGATTAGATCGGGGCTTAAATACGAATCGGTATAATCACTGGGCGTTCCGTAGATATTCAATGTTTCCGTATCCCTGTGCTCTGTCATTACCTTGTTCATTGTACGGTAATATTTTTCGATATAGGGTGCTGCCGGACCGTAATAATGTTTGATAAAGCGCCGGGCAAGAGAATCCACATTAATGTCCGGGTTCCACAAAAGTTTGGCGATTAGGTATTGTTTCAGCTCAATTAAATCCGACCAACTTCTACCGGAGCACTGCTGAAACATCATATCCGCATTATATTGCTTGAACAGCTGAATATTGGGCTGCAGTACCGGAAAATTCGGGAAAGGACATAGATAGGTTCTAAATTGAACCTCATAATCCCACAAAAACAGATTATGCGTTAATGCCGCCCAGTCCTCCAAATTGTATTTGAAAGAATTAGCTTGATTAAATTCCACCAGCGGCTTGCTGCGGCTGCATTCGATAGTGCAAAGCATAATATTGACATTCGGACGCGGCTTGATATTTTGAGGAGCCTGCCGTGTAAATTGATAAGCCAGGGTCGAGATGGTGTAGTCGGGATAGGTATCGGCAATGTGGTTGGCCATTTGAATGTAAGCACCAGATGTCGCCCCGTATTTTTGATACAATTCTCGGCAGGATGAACAGGAACATGGATTATAAGTATCGTTCTGCGATACCGACCATATTTGTTTCTCCGGTTTCTTTTTAATCCGCTCCCCGAGATTATTAGTCAATAAATCAATTACTTCTGAATTGCTGAGGCACAATTGAGCATTGGGCATTCGTTTGCCGTTAACCAATGAAAAATATTCGGGATGGCTCGAAAAATATTTATCCGGAGGTATTAGCTTACTGAATGTATGCACAAACATACCGAAATCGTCCTGGGTGTCTAGCTTATACCATTGTCTTAAGACGGTATCCTGCATTACAGGTGCGTAAACATGCCGCCAGCGAAAAGCCGGGTTGTAAATCTTAAATTCATTCTGAAGATCAAGTACAGGGCGCTTGGGAAAATATGCTTCATTTTTTGAAAATACCATTACGCCAAGTTGCTCAAAGAATGTGTTTACCGCAAAGATATCTGCTTGCGTACTTTTTCCGGCAATGTGAATATTCCCTTGATTTTTCAGTATCAGAAAGCCATCGTCAAATACGGTATCCAAAGCGTTTTTTAAACTGTCGGGCAATAAGTCATTGCCTATAAAAACATGATGTTTCCCTTGGTGTTGCCCGGATACAATGGGGATTTTTGCTCCGCTGATATTTTTCCAATAGCTTTGAAACTGTTTGGCTGCCGGATTT
>CAYUAN010000247.1:0-4140 GCA_964442545.1 uncultured Prolixibacteraceae bacterium
AGTGTATTGGTAATCTCGTCCGAAGACTTGATGCGTATCCGCTACAATCCCTTTTTCGATTTGATGAAGATGGAAATTTATGATTTTATGGACCGATAGTTTATTTGCTAAGATTGCCGGAAGAAAATCCGGCAGGCAGGGTGAATTGTTTTCAAAAATATCAAACATCAAATTTATCGACTGTAGCTTTAGCGAAGGTGGACCTCTCAAATCAAAAATCAAACCTCCCCATTACATCCCTTCCGTACAATTACGGCAAATATCAATTTTGCTCCGGTCGGCCAGAATTTGTTGCCGGAAAGCATTATACTTTTCGCTGCGCCAAATCGATTTGAAATCCTGATGGTCGAGCTTGCCGAATTGATGTTCGGCATCTTTGTCGAAGCAGCATGGCACCACCCGGCTGTCCCAGGTAAACACGCAGCCGCTCCACATCCGGAAGCAGTGGTTGGGCAGCTTATTTTTAATGCGGTATTTCCCGTCGGCTTGTTTTTCGTATCGGGAATAGCGGTCGATGTCCGGGATAAAATCATTGCCTTCCTCAAACTCATATACCTGTGCCGTTTTCAGACGTACGCTGTCCACGCCTAATTCTTTTCCCAGCTTTTTAATTTCTTCCGTCTGGTGCTGATTGTGTTTGAGCACCAAAAACTGCAACTCCAAAAACGGATGTTTCACTCCGGCTTTTTTTCGCGCCTCCACCATGGTTTTAATATTACGGATAACGGTTTCGAAATCCCCGCCCCGCCGGTATTTTACATAAGTTTCGGCATTGGTGCCGTCCAGGGAAATAATCAGGTGGTTTAGTCCCGATTGTACGATATCTTTCGCGCTTTTTTCATCCAGAAAATGAGCATTGGTGGAGGTGGCCACATAAATCTTTTTGCAACGCGCCATACGGACAAATTCCGTAAACTCCGGATTCAGTAATGGTTCTCCTTGAAAGTACAGGGTAATGTAGTGCAAATGCCGGTGCATTTGATCCAGAATCCGTTTAAAATCCTCGCGGGTGATTTTCCCCGTCGGGCGGCTGAATTTATTCAGGCCCGAAGGACATTCGGGGCAGTTTAAATTACAGGCGGTTGTGGGCTCGACCGAGATACTCACGGGCATACCCCAATGGATACTTTTGCGCAGCAAGCGGCTAAGGTAGTAGCTGGTATAGATCTTCGAGAGATTTACAAGGCGGTAGAATGTAAGATTGCGCGCCAAATCCAGGGCGATACTAAAGCGCGGATTCATAGGTCAGATACCTTGAGTGATTTTTTGAACAAAAGGATCGTCCGGGAAAAATTCGGCGAGAATAATCCGGATAACAGTGAACATCGGTACGGCGACAATCATTCCCAAGGGGCCTCCGATATAACCTCCGACGAAAATAATAATGAAAATAGCCATCGGATGAATGTCCACCGAGTTGGAATAAATAATGGGTTGCAGCACGAAATTATCAATCAGGTTTCCAATGGCGAATACAAGCAAAACCTCGCCCGATAATATAACCGCACCTTCGAAACCAAGGGCTATATTGGCCAGGAAAACCAGTCCTGCACCAATCGTGGCCCCAATCAACGGACCCAAATAGGGAATAACATTGAGCAAGCCGCCGAGGAAACCAATAAGGATGGCATTTTTGATTCCGATAATATACCCGCCGATGGTAAGGATAATCATCATACTGGTAACTTCTATCATGATGCCGAAAAAATATTTGCTTAGCGTCTTCCTTATTTTTTCTAATATCTTCTGCATCTTGTTGTGGTTCCGTCTCGATACAAAGAGCATCACAATCCAGGTAAATAGGGTTTCCTCTTTCAGAAAGAAGAATGTCATAAATATTATGGCGAAGGCCCCCATAAATAATTCTCCCGTAACGCCTAAAATACTTGAGAAAACGGAGTTGAAATTCACTCCGCGTAATAATAATACGATTTGCGAACGGATAAGTTGGCGGATGCTGGCTTTATCATTCATCAGGGATCGTTCGGACAGGAAATTTTTCAGCGGGCCCAAATCGCGGTCGATATGCTCGCTGACGGAATCAACGTTAATGCTGCTGATTGCCGCTGCCTGCGAAGATATGGCCGGAGTAAGCACCGAGGCCAGTAAGCTGACCATACTTATCATCAGCACCAGAACAATCGCTGCACGAAAGCCGGAAGAAAGAGGTTTGTGTTTAATTTTTATTTTCCCGAAAACCCGCATTATCGGACGCCCGATGGCAGCGATAATACTGGCAATAATTAGGTAAACAATGATGGGGGTGAGGAAATAGGCGATGGCGATAAAAGCAAGGCCTCCGATTACACTCCGGTTATATTCTTTTTTCCAGGTCATTAATAAAGGAATTTATGTGCTGAATCAACAAATATACATTTTTATTATCGAGAACGGAAGGCCAAAAGGAAAAAATTGTAAATTCGCCCCTACATTGCCTGATGGTGTAACCGGCAACACGCCCGGGTCTGACCCGGGAGATTCTTGGTTCGAATCCTTGTCAGGCAACAAAAAAAGCCGCGAATCTGTGATTCGCGGCTTTTTTATTTTCCGGCCTTTAGTCATCAAACCGATGACGCCAGCCCCGGCCATGGCCAAAGCCTTCGCCTTGGTGCCGACCGTATCCGCGGCCTCGTCCTCTCCATTGGTTTGTATCGTGATGTTCGTCATCTTTGCATCTTCCGAGGCCTCTTCCTGTTCTCGGCCCTTTTCCGATTGGGCCTGTTCCGTCTCTGTTTGGCATAATTACCTCCTTTTTTAATAGTTATATTTATTATGAACAAATGTTCAAAACAAAAGTACAACATTCCGGAAGCGATGTCAAGTATTTTTTAAAATAAAAATGCCCGAAATTTATTCGGGCATGGAAAAATATCATCTGTAATTTACAGAAAGCGTCGTTCTACATAGTGCAACAGCTGTTCGTAAGCCGGATTTTCCGCATCCCATTCCCGCTCGGCGGCAAATTTTTGAAACAGCTTCATCGCCTCATCTGCATTCGAAGCATGCTCCAGGGCATCAATGGCCTCGTTATAGGCCTTCATCCTGCCGTCAAACAATTCATTGATAAATTGGAATTTATCATTGATTCCGATGGCAGATTTCAGATTTTTAATGGGTTTCTTTTGCAAATGATCACCGATGCTTTGTGGTTCGGAGACCGCCTCAGATTTCGGATCCTCTTCACCAATCGGTTCTTCCTCTTTTTTTACCTCAAATTCAAGCTCCGGTTCTTTTTCGGTGCTTTTAGTTTGCTCCGGAACTTCCGTTTTTGCTTCGGTTTGCTCCTCCGGCATTACTTCGGCAACTTCCTTAACCTCCTTGATGCTCTGTTTTGGCGTTACCTTAAGTTCGTCCTTTTCAATCTTAGCCGGTTCGGGTTCAATATGTTCCTCATCCAGTTCGATTTCCTCCTCCTGCTCTTCATTTTGTTCTTCGATGATTTCGTGCTGTTCCCGAATTTGCTGTTTGATTTCTTCATGCGCTTCACCAAATTGCTCTTCAGCGGTATTCAGGAGTTCATCCACTTGTTCGTCCACCAGGGTGCTGATGTTTTTCTCAGGCGCTTTCCAGGCATCGTTTACGAGTGAATCGAGCAGTATATATAATTTGCGTAGGTTTTCTTTGGTAATATCCACTTCAATTTGCGGAGCACCCAACTCGTAATCCAGCAATTTTTGCGTTTGTTCGCGGATGATTTCCGCCAATTCCTCAATTTGATTTCTAATTAATTCACTCATACTTAAAGGCATTATTACTTATTCACAATTTATGATTTACCCTAAACTTTTCCTTAAATTTGTCCCAACTGCGCGAGGAAGTAAGTGCTCCCAAAACGGGACTAAAATAATAAACTATTGCAAGCATCAAGGATAAATGTTTTTAGAAAATTCAACAGGAAGTGAACAAGAGGCGGGCTGGATTGAAGTGGTTTGCGGCTCCATGTTTTCGGGCAAAACCGAGGAATTAATCCGGCGTTTGAAACGGGCGAAAATAGCGCGTCAGAAGGTGGAGATATTTAAACCCGCCATCGATGTTCGCTATGATGAGGAGAAGGTGGTATCGCATGACCGGAATGAGATTCAATCCACACCGGTAACCACCTCCAATAATATACTGCTGCTGGCCAATGATGTGGATGTG
>CAYUAN010000248.1:0-3270 GCA_964442545.1 uncultured Prolixibacteraceae bacterium
ACGGGTGTAAATATTGGTGCGCAAATGGGTTACAAACTGATTCTTTGTACTATAACCAATCGTCAGTCCGGCAAGTGACACGCGGGTAGTTTCTTTGGGGCCAAAGCGCCAGGCCAAAGCGCCTGTTCCGCCCAAAAGAATTCCGTTAATCGGATTCACCGCTACTTTGGGCAAAAGCAGCAACATTACCTTACGGTTGTCTAAATTAAGACTATCGTGCTTTCCTCTGCCCAGCAGATCTCGAAAATCACGCTGTGCGCATGGTTCCTTCTGCGCCATCAGGTTCTGGCCGAAAGGCATCAGCAGCAGCAAAATAAGCCAATATTTCATTTTTGATTGTGTACCCTGCATATCATTTACCCGCCTGTTGATTTACTTAGAAAAGGGAGTATGATATCGCTCACACTCCCTTTTCTTTTCGCTGTTGCATTCTGTAATTAAAACGACTGTGCGATTTGCAAGAAATCTCCGGCTTTTAATGATGCTCCGCCAATCAGTCCGCCATCCACATCAGGATTGGCAAAGAGCTCTTTGGCATTTCCGGGATTGCAGCTTCCGCCATACAAAATGCTGATTTCGCAAGCCACTTCTTCCCCGTATTTCTCACGCAGCAAACCGCGGATAAAAGCGTGCATCTCCTGCGCTTGCTCCGAGCTGGCCGTTTTTCCGGTGCCTATGGCCCAAACCGGTTCGTAGGCAATTACCACATTGCTCATTTCGTGTCCGGTCAGGTGAAATAATGATTCCTCTATCTGTTGTTTGACCACATCAAAATGCTTTCCGGCCTCGCGCTCTTCGAGCACCTCGCCGCAGCAAAAAATGGGCTGTATTCCGTAGTCGAGCAAACGGTCAACCTTTTGCGCCAGCACCTCATTGGTTTCACCAAAATATTTACGCCGCTCGGAATGACCCACAATGCAAAAATCCAGGTTCATACTGCTGTACATCGAAGCCGACAGTTCGCCGGTATAAGCACCGCTATCAAACTGGCTTACATTCTGGGCGCCCACCATCAAATGCGCATCTTCTTCCGCTACCAAATCGGTGGCCAGCTCCAGATATACCGCCGGCGGACAAACAATCAATTGCACATCTTCCGGCTTATTTTCCAATCGTTTAACAATATCAAATAACAGTTCGTCAGCCTCCTGAAAACTCTTGTTCATTTTCCAGTTCCCGGCTACAATTTTTTGTCTCATAATGAAATAATTTGTGTTCGCGTGTGTATGTTTTTCAATGGGTAAAGATAGCAATTTGTTTTGGTACTAAGCGAGATAAATTTTAGCGCTGAAAAATTATACGACTTCTATTTTTTTTTAATGAAACACAAAGGAAATCGATTATATAAATCCAATAAGGCCATGAATTAATCTGCGTCCTGAACAATGCAAAAGCCCGAATGATAATGAATCCATTTTTTTGACGCGGATTCCTAAAATTTTTATGATTGGTTTAAGCATTGCTTCGCAATACTCCGAGAAATAAAAATGTTCTGTGTCCTACTTTTTTAAGACAATCGTACCCGCGGGTCGAGCCAACTGTAGATAATATCCACCAAAATATTGATAAACACCAGTATCACCGAGATAAAGAGCACCGCGCCCATAACCACCGGGAAATCATATTTTTCCAAGGCATCAACTATGGCCACCCCGATGCCTTTCCAGTCGAAAACATATTCCACAAAAACAGCCCCCGCCATCAAGGAAGCCAGCCAGCCCGAGATGGCCGTAACCACAGGATTAAGCGAATTTTTCAAGGCATGCTTCATCAAAACACGCATTTGCGACAGCCCTTTGGCCCGGGCCGTGCGGATATAATCCTGCCCCATCACCTCCAGCAAGGACGAGCGCGTGAGCTCCACCACTATGGCCAAGGGACGAATACCCAAAACCACGGCAGGCAAAATCAGGTTTTTCAGATTGATGTACTCCCCACGCCCGAAATCGTCCACGGTATAGAGACTGCCAAACATGCTCAAACCCGTATAAGGTGCCAGCACAAAGGCAAACAGCCAGGCAAAAATAATGGCCGCAAAAAAACTGGGCACCGACATTCCGGCAATGCTGAACAGCAAAGCCGTGCGATCGAACCAGGTATCTTTGTAAATGGCGGACAGAATGCCTACGATCAAGCCGATAAACAAGGCGATACTAATGGCCACAACAGCCAGAATGGCCGTCTTGGGAAAGGCCTCCAGCAGAATGTCGCTCACCTTGCGCTGCGACTGGTACGAACGGCGCATATATGGCGGTTTCAGTACAACAACTTTATTTTCACCCAAATGAAAAAGCGGCCTGGCCGAGGAATATTTCTCCGGACTGAGGTACCAAAAACTCGATTCGTCCACCGCATTATGAACAGATATGGGCGACAGGTCGTTCAGATAATTCAGATACTGCACACTCAAGGGTTTATCACGGCCCAGGTCGTGATTGATGGCTGCAACGGAAGCGCTGTCGGCACGCTGTCCGAGCATCATCCGCGTGGGATCGCCGGGCAGGACGTTAAACAGGTAGAATACCACCGTTACCACGCCCAGCAAAACCAGGAATCCGTAAAACAAGCGTTTGATGATAAAAGAAAACATCTTAGTTCAAGAGTTTTTTAATGTGGCCGATATCCGGTAAATTGTTGATATGGTATTTGCCGACAACCGTCGCGTTTTTAATCACAATCAAGCCCGGATTGGAACGCACCGCCGCTTTCAAGGAAGTATCATCCGAATTATATACGTCCCATTCGGGCAGTTGCAGCACTTGTGCAAAATGTCCATACACCTCCGTAGCATCACTATTGAGCAACACCACTTCCAGGCCCTCGCGCATCGCATCGCGGTATAACTTCTTCAGCTTTCCGGCATCTTCGGGAGACACTTTGCTAATATCGTAAATCGAAATCAGCAGTATGCCGTTTTCCGCGCTTACCAAGTCATCCGACCAATCATTACCCTCGGCATCCACCATCGGGAAGGTGCGTTTTTCTTCAATATTCGGGTCATCCTCACGGGTACTCTTCCATTTCCATTCTGCCTTAAATGTGCTGTCGTTCCAAGGCAGTTCCGTGCTTAGAAATTCTTTTTCTTCTCCGGTTTCCTTGTTTTCATAAGTCAGGTAATATTTAACCGGCAAGGGATTTTCGGGTAATAAGCGGTTGCCCACTTTCCAGGGGCGGAAATCAATTACGGGCAGATGCTTGATATTGTAAAACTCGAAGCCGACAAACCCGCCCGCGATAATCAGGAAGGCCAGAAAAGAAGCGGCGGGCGTC
>CAYUAN010000249.1:0-32523 GCA_964442545.1 uncultured Prolixibacteraceae bacterium
CGCCGGAGGAATTTTGCCGGATGTGCCCCTCGAAAAAGAGGAATGGCCTGTTATTTTAAGCAATTTGCGCAGCCAATACTTAATCTTCGATTTTGCGACACGCTACGTTTTGACGCACGACAGCATCAAAGACCCGGCGAATTTTGAAATCACCGACGCCCTGTATGAAGAGTTTGTGCACTTTACGAAGGATAAGGATTTTAACTACCGTACTTATACCGATGCCTATTTGGAAAAGCTGGAGAAAAACGCCAAGGAAGATGGATATTACGATGAGCTGAAAATGGATTTGGATGAGATGAAGGCAAATCTGGACAGTCTGAAACAGCAGGAGATTTACACCTATAAAGAGCTGATTAAAGAGGCGCTGCATACCGAGTTGATTTCGCGGTATTATTATTTACCCGGAAAAATTTCCGCACAAATAATAGATGATGATGAGGTGAAAGCCGCTCAGCAATTATTGAATAATTCGGCAAAATATCAATCGATTTTACAAGGAAGCGCAAAGGAATAAACGCATACAATAAAGCGCCGGCGACGGAGTTTTTTTAGTGCACAGTGAACGAAACGGAATAAATGGCAGAACAATACCGTAAATACATTTTCTTTTTTAGCATAGGCCTGTTAATCATTGGCCTGCCTTTTTCGCGGGCGCTGATTAGCATCGGGGAAGTGGGAATGATTGCCGCCTGGTTGTTCGATAAAAACATTGGCGCTAAATTCAAAAAGTTTCTGCAGTCCAAGGCGGCACTGGCCTTTAGTTCCATTTATTTTATGCACATTATCGGGCTTTTATACACCTCTAATTTCGATTATGCCCTCTTCGATTTGCGCACCAAACTGCCCCTGCTGGTTTTTCCGATGATATTTGTAAGCAGTCCGCCGCTCACAACGCGCGAAACCCGTAACTTTCTGTTGCTCTTTGCCGCGGCGGCCACCGCTTCCATTTCGTACAGTCTTTTTCTGTATCAGTTTCATCATTATGCCGATTACCGGGAGGCCTTTCCTTTTATCTCGCATATCCGCCTGAGTCTTGAGGTGCTGATTGCCATGAGTATTATGATGTTTTACGGCCAAAGTTTATATCAGGGAATAGGGAAATACGGACGCTGGTTGCTGCTCGCTATTCCCTTCTATTTGCTGTGGGCTTTATTTGTGCTGGAACTGATGACCGGAATCCTGATATTCGGAATCGGTGTTTTTTTGTTTTTAATCAGGTTGATGTTGGCAACAAAAAACAAAAGAGCACCCTGGATTGGGTTTTTTACGGGCCTCATTCTTTTTGGCGGTTTTTTGTTTTGGGTGAACCGCGTGGTGAAGGAATATCGTACGGCGCCCGCTTATGATTTAGCTGCCCTTGAAAAAACGACGGCTGAAGGCCATCCGTATGAACACACACCGGAACTTTATCAGATTGAAAACGGCCATTATATCGGATTATATATTTGTCGCGAGGAGCTGAGAAGGGAATGGAACAAGCGGAGCAAATTGGATTTTGACGGCCATGACGAGCGTAATCAGGAATTAAGTATGACTTTGATTCGTTATTTGAATTCCAAAGGTTTGCGCAAGGATGCCGGGGGTGTGCACCAACTTTCGGATGAGGATATCCGCAATGTGGAAAAAGGAATCGCCAATGCGGAATTTGCCCGGAAGCTGAGTTTGAAAAAAAGGATTTACAAAATGATTTGGGAGTACAACCTGTATATGCAGGGAAATCCGGCCTATGGGCATTCCATTGTGCAGCGGATTGTTTTGTGGCAAACGGCGCTGAATATTTTTAAGGAGCATCCGCTATTTGGTGTGGGTACGGGCGATGTGTGCGATGCCTTTGAAGTGGAATTTCAAAAAGAGCATTCCATATTTGCCGGCTCGGGTCTGCGTTCGCATAATCAGTATTTAAGCTTTGCCGTTACCCTGGGCATTGTCGGACTTTCGGTATTTTTATTCTCACTGATTTATCCGGCCACGGTATTGAAAATGTGGGCCTACACCCCCTATTTTTATCTGTTTGTGATTATCACCCTATCCATGTTTTGGGAGGATACGATTGAATCCCAGGTTGGGGTAACCATCTATGCCTTTTTCAGCTCCTTTTACCTGTTTACCCGAAAAAGGATTTGAAATATAACGGGAAGTCACAACTTTATCATCCTCTTTCTTTTAACTGTTGCTCCCTTCCTCCTTCCGAATTTATTACCTTTGAGCAATAATTTGAAAACCAAAATTTATGAAGCAATACCTACTCCTTTTCACTGTTTTAGGACTTCTTTTGGGGCTGTATTCTTGCCGGCCGGCAGCACAACGCCCCGATAAAATCAGTTTTCTAATCGTGGAGAGCACCGATGTGCACGGCAGCTTTTTCCCCTATGATTTGGTGCGCCAACAAAATGCCGGAGGCAGCCTGGCGCAGGGACAAACATGGCTGCGCGCACAAAGAGCAAAGGACACCGTGGAAATAGTATTGCTGGATAATGGCGACATCATGCAGGGCACGCCCGTGATTTATTATGCCAATTTTATCGACAGCAGCCGCTCTTATCTGCTGGCCCGCATGATGAATTTCATGCATTATGATGCCGCGAGTGTGGGCAATCATGATATTGAAGCCGGCCCCGCTGTGTACGAGCGTTTTCGCAAACAGGCGAACTTTCCGTACCTGGCGGCCAACGCGCTGGATTCCACAAGCAAACAGCCGCATTTCGAACCCTATACCATTATCCGTCGTCAAGGGGTAAAGATTGCCGTTTTGGGCTTGATTACACCTTCCATTCCCAATTGGCTGCCCGAAAAACTGTGGCCCGGAATGTATTTTGAAGATATGATTAGCACTGCCCGCCATTGGGTAGGGATTATTCAGGAAAAGGAACAACCCGATCTGATTATCGGCTTGTTTCATGCGGGAGTGGATGCCACTTACGGTGGGGCCTCGCCCGACGAGCCCCGCAACGAAAACGCGGCCATGCTGGTGGCCGAGCGGGTTCCCGGCTTCGATATTGTTTTCGCGGGCCATGATCATAAGCCGCTCTCGACTTTTGTACGCAATACTGCCGGAGATTCGGTATTGGTATTGAATGCAGGCGGACATGCACATAATTTCGCGGTGGCCTCCGTAAATATGGTTTTGGATAAAAATACCAAGGACTACCGTAAGCAACTTAGCGGTCATCTGGAAGATTTGTCCGCTTATCCCGCCGATTCGATTTTTATGGTGGCATTTGCTTCCTATTTCGACAGTGTGGAGGCCTATGTAAATCAAAAGGTGGTGGAGCTGGACACCGCCATACGGGCGCATGACGCACTATACGGCCCATCGGCTTATGTGGATATGATTCATCGCATTCAGCTGGATTATAGCGGAGCAGATATTTCGTTCGCGGCTCCTTTTTCGACCAATGCCGTGCTCGATAAGGGCCCTCTTTATATTCGTGATATGTTTAAACTGTATCGCTACGAAAACTTTTTGTGCACCATGAAACTGAGTGGTGAGGAGGTGCGCCGCTTTTTGGAATATTCCACCTCGCTATGGTTTGATTCGCTGACTGCCGCTAGCCGCAGTATTCTGTTGCTGCGCAAAGACGCCTCAAAAGACCGTTACGGCCTGCCCCTGAAAAACGCCTATTATAATTTTGATTCGGGCGCGGGTATCAAATATACCGTGGACCTGCGAAAAGCACGAGGCCAACGGGTAAAAATTTTAAGCATGGCCGACGGCAGTGCTTTTGATCCGGAAAAAACCTATACCGTAGTGATGAATTCTTACCGGGCCAATGGCGGAGGCGGACATTTAACCAAAGGCGCGGGACTGATAAAAGAGGAGATTAAGCAACGCCTGCTGCAATGCAGCGACCGCGATTTCCGGATGATTTTGACGGAATACCTGCAGAAGCATGGACGTTTTAAGCCGCAGACTTTAAACGCATGGGCCTTGCTGCCGGAGAAACAAATAGAAAAAATGGTACAACAATAAAAAGCAAAAACTATGAAAAGAACAGTATTAATTATTATCGCCTTAGCGAGTATTCAGTGGATGATGGCGCAAAAGATAAAGCGCTACGAAATTGAAAGCGGAATTATTGAATACAAAACTTCAACAGGCCATGGGAGCGCGGTTTCCGAAGGAACGAAGACAATAGCATTTACCGATTTCGGTGCCCGTGAAAGTATTCAGGAAGATTATAATGAAGGAGACAAATCCGTACACAAATTCTCCCTCTTTAACAATGGGATGGTGTATCTGGTGGATTATGATGACGAAAAGATTTACCAAAAAACCGACCCGCTGGCTATGATGCACAAAGAATTTGGTGCTGACATGGGCAATACCGGCAAAGAAATGCTCAAAGCGATGGGTGGAAAGAAAATCGGGAACGAGAAATTTTTGGGCTACGATTGTGAGCTATGGCAAATTCCCGGAGGCAAGCAATGGATTTATAAAGGCGTATTGCTCAAATCCGAAATAAAGGTGATGGGCGTAACGACTATTGAAGAAGCCGTGTCGGCTAAATTTAATATACCGGTGAATGAAGAACTGTTTAATCTGCCCGATTTTGAAGTCTTGGATATGACTGCGCCCATGGGGACAATGGACAACATGATGGATGTTCCTGTCGAGGATGATTTTTCGCCCGAGGAAGTGGAAATGATGCGCAATATGAGCTTTGAGGAGTTCAAAGTGATGCTCAAGGAAGAAGATCCGGAGACTTATGAAAGTATTCCTGAGGAGAATCTGCGCATTATGTTTAATGAAATGAAAAAGTGGGCGGAGTCGCATGCCGGCGACAAATAGTGATTAAGCGAAACGCTTTAATACACGAACAATCCCGCTTAAATAGCCGCTGCCAAACAGATTCAGGTGTACCAGGGTCGGGTATAAATTGGCGACTTCGACTTGTTCGGTCCAGTTCGATTCCATTGGGAAAGCCTCATTGTAGTGCTGGTAAAATTCCGGACTGAAGCCGCCGAACATTTTCGTCATTCCGATATCCATAATACGGTGGCCGTAATAAACGGCGGGGTCGAATATGCAGGCGTTTCCCTGCTCATCCGTCATAAAATTTCCGCTCCATAAATCACCGTGCAGCAGGGCCGGCTTTTCCTCCGGGAAAATATACTCCACTTTATGAAACAATCGTTCGAATTGGCGGCTGTGCTCCCGGCCTAATAAACCGTTGTCGCGTGCCATGCGTATTTGCGCCAGCAGACGCTCCTCCACAAAAAAGTCCGCCCAGCCGCTATGCTGCGTATTGCTTTGACGCAGCGAGCCGATATAATTATCAAATGCCAAGCCGAAATGCGCATTGCTGTTGCGGTGCAATTCGGCCAGGCCGAAAGCGAAAGTGCGCCAGAAATCTTTTGCCGGAGGTGCGCTTTCGATAAATTCAGTCAACAGAAAAGCATCCTTTTCGCTTTCGCCGCTAAGCAAGGGCTGCGGGATACGTAAAGCGGATTTACCCTGCAATAATTCCAGTGAGCGCGCTTCAATTTCAAACATTGCCGGATAGCGGCTCGCGCTGTTCCATTTGATAAAAAACTTCCCCTTTTTGCAGAGCATATAAGCGGCTTCATTTATTGAGCCGCCTCCGATAAAACCCGCCTCATGCGGGCTGTAGTCCGTGCCCAGTCGCGCGACAATCTCTTTACTGATATGTTCCGGAATGCTCATCTTAGCTTAGTTTCCACGATTTTAACACCTTATATTCGGGACCGTTTTTATGCAAAATGCTTTGATACAAATATACACGGTCTATTTTTATGGGGCCGGAATCAAAATCGCGATAGCGGTCCACCACCGATTGAAAATATTTACGGCTGTCCAGATGTTTGATGCGCGCGATGGTCAGATGGGGAACGAAATTTTGGCGGTCATACGCAAATCCCGCTCCGCTAAGCGCTTGCCTGATTTTTTGCTCCGGCTCTTGCAAAGCTTCGGGATTTTCAAGTCCCATCCATAGCACCCGTGCCTGATACCGGCTTCCGAATAAACCCAAATGAGTGAACCTGAGTTCGATGGCGTGCATGTTAATCAGGCATTGGTCCAGGGTAGTTTCAATCAATTCGATTTGTTTGGCAGGGGTCGGGCCGAAAAATTTCAGGGTAATATGTAAATTTTTCGCCTCTACCCATTTTATTTTCTGTGCAGTCAGCTCCGATTGTATTGTGCTGATATAGTTTATGATAAATTCATTATCCCGGAAACTTACTGCCAGAAAAATCCGTTTCATAGGCCTGTTTTTGTAAACTATGGAAACTTTAATGTCGCTAAAAGTTTCCTGAGTTTCGTTTTTATATATCTTTGTGTTCTCAAAAGTAGAAAATAAAGACAGTGCTATGGAAGAACAAATACAAGAAATTGTACAAAAGACGGCCAAGCTTTTTCATCGCTACGGAATAAAAAGTGTGAGCATGGATGATGTGGCCCGTGAATTATCGATTTCGAAAAAGACATTGTACAAGCTGTTCAAGGATAAGGAAGAGTTGGTGGCCAAGGTGCTTGATTGCCCGAATCATGATGATTTTAAGGGGTTTCCGCAAGACGATAATCTCAATGCCGTGGAAAAACATATTATGGTGTACGAAACCATCGTGGCATTTCTGACCAATCTGAATCCCAGCTTTGAATACGACCTGAAGAAATATTATTCCAAGCTTTATCTCCGCTATATTCAGAAAAGGCGGGACCGGGTATTCGAAAATATGCGGCGCGATTTGCTGCAAGGCATCAAAGAGGGGTTTTTCCGTTCCGATATGGATGTGGAAATCATCACGATGATTAATGTAACACGCATCGAGAGTTTGCAGGGAATGGATGTGTACGAGGTGTTTCAAAGGAGTTTGATTGATGTGGTAAAGGAATTTTTCTCCTATCATTTTCATGGGATTGCCACCGAAAAAGGCTTGAAAGAATATAAACGATTAATGGAGGAGCGAAATCATGAATAGACTATTGCTGATTTATTTGTTGAGTTTGTTGGTTTTTCCGCTGACGGCCCAAAAAACGTATATCCTGACATTACCTAAAGCCGTTGATTTGGCCTTACAGGAAAACCGGAATATTTTGAATGCCAAGGCCGACATTGCCATAGCCAAGAAAAAGGTGTGGGAAACCACCGCCATAGGTTTGCCGCAGGTGCGAACCGATATGAAGTTCAACGATATGTTGGATATCCCCGTTACCCTGATGCCGGAAAAGATTTTCAACCCCAATGCTCCGGAAGATTCTTATATCCCGATGAAGTTCGGGCAACAATATGGCGCGTCCTTTGATTTTTCGGTAAGCCAGTTGTTGTTCAGCGGGGAATATATCGTTGGTTTGCAGGCTTCGAAAACGTATCAGGAATTATCGCAAAAGGCCTCGCTCAAACAAGAAAATGATGTAATTGAGCTGGTTACAAAATCCTATTATGCGGTGCTTTACGCTTACGAAAATGAGAAAGTGCTGCAATCGACCAAGGTGGATATTCAAAAAACATACGACGATTTGGAGAAAACGTATCAGGCGGGCATGGCGGACGAAACCGATGTCAGCCAATTGGAATTAAACCTGATTACAGTGAATAATTCATTGCTGTCCATTAAAAATCAGATACGGGTAGCGGAGCAAATTCTGAAATTTCAAATCGGGATTGATGTTAATGATTCCATCGTTTTGCTGGACAGCATACAGGGTTTGTTTGATGCCGCCAATTTGCAGGGCATAATGAGCCAGAATTTTGATATGGATAAAAATATCGAATATCAAATGATGCAAACCCAAAAAGAAATTTCAAACTTGAATCTCAAGCGCGAAAGGTCTTTATTCCTGCCGTCCCTGTCGGCTTTTTACACCCATCAGGTAAACGGGCAAACCAATGATTTCGGTGATTATTTCGACGGAAGTCAAAAATATTTTCAGTCAAACATTATTGGGGCGGGCCTGACGTGGAATATTTTCGGCAGCGGCTCCAAAATTGTGCGGGTACAACAGGCCAAGCTGGAGGTGGACAAAATTCGCAATCAGGAATACATTCTGCAACAGTCGCTTACCTTTCAGGTAAACCAAACACGCACCCAATTACTAAATGCCTACAATACCTATTTGAAAGAGGAAAAGAATATCAAACTGGCCAAGCGGATTTACGATCGTTCGCTGGTGAAATTCCAAAACGGAATGATTAGCAGTACAGAACTGACCCAGTTAAACATACAGTACTTTAATGCCCAGTCATCATATTATTCGGCGATGATGAATGTGCTGAACGCCAAAGCCGAACTGGATAAAATTTTAGGAAATAATATTACACGTTAAACAGAGCCGATTATGAAAAAATTTGTCATTATACTATTAGCCGTGCTAAGCATATTTGCTTGTAAAAACACAAGTGATGACCCCAAGGCGATACAAGAAGAAATCAATAAAAAGAAAATGGAAATAATGAAGTTGCAAACCCAAATCCATGATTTGGAGAAGCAGCTGAAAGAGCAAGGAATAAATACGGACGACCGGAGTATTCTTGTACGGACGATTACCGTGAAACCGCAGCGCTTTGTTCATAATCTGGATGTTACCGGTAATGTGGAAACGGATCTGGAAGCCTTTATCAGTCCGGAAATCAATGGGCTGGTGGATAATATTATTGTTCAGGAAGGTGATTTTGTGAAGGCCGGGCAATTGCTGGCCACCATTAATACCGACTTGATTGAAATGAATATTCAAGAAGTCAGTACCCAATTAAGTTTGGCCAAAACGGTATATAAAAAGCAAAAAGAATTATGGGACCAGAATATCGGGTCGGAGATTCAGTACCTGCAAGCCAAGACCAATATGGAGGCTCTGGAAAAAAAGCTGGATGCCCTGAAAACACAGTTGAGCAAAGCGGATATCCGTGCGCCTTTTGAGGGCCATATCGAAAAAATTTATCAAAAAGTCGGGGAGATGGGAAATCCGGCCCGCAACTTATTTCATTTGGTAAATCTGAGCAAACTGAAGGTTTCGGCCAATATATCGGAAACCCATTTGCCCTATATCAAAAAAGGTGATACGGCCACTATTTCATTTGCCATTTATCCCGATCTTGTTTTGCGCGAGCCCATCAGTGTAGTGGGCAGCGTGATAAATCCGGCTAACCGGACTTTTGAAATCCAAATCCAAATTCCGAATAAAGACCGCCTGCTCCGTCCGAATATTATCGCCACGGTGCAAATCAGCGACCATGTCTATGATTCGGCCATTGTGGTGCCCTCTATTATTGTAAAGAATGATGCCCAGGGAAAGAGCTACGTTTATGTGGCCGGGGAATCGAAGGGTGAAAAGGTGGCGCAAAAACGCTACATCATCACCGGTTTGAGCTATGGCAATAAAACAATGGTGGTAAATGGCTTGAAGCCGGGTGACCAATTGATTATTCAGGGATATAATTTGGTTAAAAACGGCAGTGCAATTCGACTTAAAGAATCAAATTAAGACAAGCAGTATGGAAAAGAAATCCGATCATAAAGACAGCATTGTGCGGAATTTTCGCTTGACAACCGCTGCGATTAACAACCGGAATACAGTTTTGTTGCTAACATTGATTCTGGCTGTTTACGGCCTGATTACTTACATCAATCTCCCGAAAGAAAGTTTTCCGGATATCAGTATTCCCAAGGTGTTTGTAAAAACGGTTTATCCGGGAAACCCGCCGGTGGATATGGAAAACCTGATTACCCGGCCATTGGAAAAAGAATTCAAAACCATTAAAGGAGTTAAGGAAATACGCTCGGTTTCATCACAGGACAATAGCGATATCATCGTGGAGTTTAAAAGTGATTATGATATCAAAAAGGCCTTGCAGGATATAAAAGACGCTATTGACAATGCCAAAAGCGACCTGCCCGATGATCTGAAAATGGACCCGATAGCCAATGAATTGGATGCTTCGGAATTCCCGATTTTGAGCATCAATCTTTCCGGTGATTTTAGTATCGAGGAGCTGAGAAATATTTCAGAAGATTTAAAGGATGATATTGAAGCCCTGCCGGAAATTTCAAAAGTGGATATCAAGGGTTTAAACGACAGACAGATTAATATCAATATCGATCAGGCCAGGATGACGGCAAATAATGTCAGTTTTAAGGATATTGAAAATGCCATTAAGTTTGAAAACCTTTCCATGTCGGGTGGTGAAATCGTAACCGACCAAACCACGCGTGCCGTGCGTATTGACGGGGAATTCAAGGATGTGAGCGAGATGAATGATATTATCGTTAAGCACGAAAAAGGAAATATAGTTTATCTGCGCGATATCATTAAAGGCGGTAAAGTGGTGGACGGCTACGTGGACCCGCTGACCTTCGCCCGCCTTGACGGCGAAAAGGTGGTGTCGCTGTCCGTAGTGAAAAAAAGCGGTGAGAACCTGATTGACGCTACAGTCAAGATTAACAAGGTGCTGGATGAATCCAAGGCTTCCGGACTGATTCCGGAAAACATGAAGATGGTGATTACCAACGATATGTCGGATGTGGTAAAAAAATCCGTGAGTAATCTGGAAAACAGCATCATTATGGGGATGATCCTGGTAATCTCCGTGCTGTTTTTCTTTCTCGGCCTGCGAAACGCGCTCTTTGTCGGGCTTGCCATTCCCATGTCGATGCTGACCTCTTTTGTAGTTATCGGTATGTTTGGCTATACCATTAATATGATGATATTATTTGGTTTAGTCTTGGCATTGGGTATGTTAGTAGATAATGCAATTGTGGTTGTCGAAAATGTTTATCGTTTTATAGACAGAGGTTATAGTGTATTCGAAGCTACGCGGCAGGCCGTTGGGGAAATTGCCTGGCCGATTATAGGCTCTACGGCAACTACACTGGCGGCATTCTTACCCTTAATTTTTTGGCCGGGCCTGGTGGGAAGTTTTATGAGTTTGCTCCCTAAAACATTGATTATAGTATTAACGTCCTCCTTGTTTGTAGCCTTGGTTATTGTGCCTACGTTTATTGTAATGCTGGTAAAGGAAGGTAATGAGGAGCATCCGCCGCGAAAGAAACGCATGTTTGTCACTTTGGCGATAATGGCGGTTTTCATTGGTGCAGGCTATGCAATGGGTGTTTCCTGGCTGGCAAACTTCACCATTTTTATGGCTATTTTGGTTGTTGCCAATTATTTATTTCTCTACAATTGGAGCAAGAAGTTTCAGACAAATTTCTTAAGCTGGCTGGAGGCTTATTATTTGCGGGTACTCAATTGGGCATTGTCCGGCCGTAAGCCGCGTATGTTGCTGGGCGGCGGTTTCGTTTTATTAGTCGTGACCATGATATTTTTTGGTGCTGCGGGCGGAAATGTGATTTTCTTCCCGAATAACCAACCGCGCTACCTGAATGTAACGATGAAACTTCCCATTGGTACCGATATCGATTCTACCAATCGTTTCGCCTTTTCTATCGGGCAAAAAATTCAACGGATGTTGGAGCAGGATACCAGCATTATTAAATCCATTTTGACTACGGTTGGTAAAGGGGCTGTCGGAGAACGAGAGCAGAGCTTTGGGAATAACCCCGAAAAAGCCTTGATAACCATAACTTTTATTGATTTTGATTTGCGGATGAACCACCGATCGTCCACCGAAATTATGAAAGAGCTTTCGGACTCCTTGATTGGGCAATATCCGGGCGTGCAAATTTCCGTGGAGAAAAACAAAATGGGACCACCCACCGGAAAGCCTGTAAATATTGAAGTTACAGGTAAAGATTATCCCACATTAATCGCCCTGACGGATTCCATTATGGCTTTTATCGAAAATGCCGATGTGCCCGGAATAGAAGAATTAAAAAAAGACCTGGACAACGGAAAGCCTGAAATAATTATTAATATCGACCGGGAAAAAGCACGCCGCTTTGGAATGTCCACAGGACAAATCGCCGAGAGTATCCGTACTTCTTTGTTTGGCAAGGAGGTGAGCGACTTTAAGGATGGCGAGGATAAATACCCGATACGGGTGCGCTTGTCGAAAGAAGACAGGAATCGCATTACCAATCTGTTTAATCAAAAGATTTATTTCCGTAATAAGCAGGGAAAAGCTATGGAAATTCCTATATCTTCCGTGGCCACTTTGCAATACAGCAACACCTATGGCTCGGTAAACCGTAAGGATTTGAAGCGGAATATTACCATTTATTCCAATGTGTTGGAGGGCTATAATGCCAATATAATAAACGGACAGTTGAAAACCCTCTTGCGTGGTTTTGACCTGCCCGAGGGCTATTCCATCAGCTTCACGGGTGAGCAAAAAGACCAGGCCGAATCAATGGATTTTATGATCAAGGCCCTGACTATCGCCATTGCTTTGATTTTCCTGATTCTGGTTACCCAGTTCAATTCCTTTGCCAAGCCCTTTATCATCATGATTAGCGTGCTGTTCAGCACGATTGGCGTTTTTGGCGGTTTAGCTACTTTCAAAATGGATTTTGTGGTAATTATGACCGGTATTGGTATTATCTCCCTTGCCGGAATTGTGGTAAACAATGCCATCGTATTAATAGACTATATCGACTTGCTCAAAAATCGCCGGAGGGTAGAGCTGGGGATGCATCTGGAAGATGACTTGCCTATAGAGGAAAGTATCAGCTGTGTTATTGAAGCCGGAAAAACCCGTTTGCGTCCTGTATTGCTGACTGCCATTACCACGGTTTTGGGATTGGTACCGATGGCTATTGGAATGAATATCGATTTTGGCGGCCTGCTGAACGACCTAAGGCCTAACCTCTATTTCGGTGGCGAAAATGCCGACTTCTGGGGTCCGATGGCTTGGACCGTAATCTTCGGATTGACCTTTGCCACCTTTATGACCCTGATACTTGTTCCCGTAATGTATGTGGTGGGAAATAAGATTAAACTGGGCATAAAGAAGATGGTCAGCGGGGGGAAATAATTTGCGTTTGAATGAGATTTAATTCAAAGCCGGAGAAATTACTTCGGCTTTGTGTTTTTACCACAATCATTTGTTGAAAAACAGTAAAAAGCCATAGGGCCGCTCTTGAAAAATATAAATACTTTTAGTCGGCAATTTCAAAACAAACGATTAGAATTTAATACATTGAGATATATACTTTTAGCATCATTTATTTTCGTCTTTACCTGGCGTGCCGCTGCCCAGCAAAATGTAAAGCAATCCGCAGATTATTATCTGAATTTCTGGAAAACCAATCTGGACAGTCTGTGCGACAGCTGGGTCGTAAAACAGCAGTTTACACCCGTCCCGCCCAAAATACAGGCCGAAATCAGCAGCCCGGTGATTATTACCGAGCAAAACTGTGGCGGCTATGTGGCTGTGCTGCACCCCAAAGACTTTTACCGCCGCAATCCGCGTGTGCGAGAGATACTGACTTATTATTTGCAACAAAAAAGCCGGCTGGAAATAGCATTTTCCTACCGGCAGTCGCTGGATGCTATTTTTATCCCCGAACTAAAAAAAGCGGGCCTGCCCGAAGAGTTGAAAAACCTGCCGATTGCCTTGTCGGCCATGAATAATAAAGCCATCGGCAAAACCGGGGCCGGCGGACTGTGGCAAATAATGTATGCCAACGGCCGGCGGCAGGGCTTGCGCATCGATTCGTATGTGGATGAGCGGCGCGATGTACGCGTGGCGGCAAAAGCGGCGATCGCCGAGCTGAAGTTCTATTACGGGCTTTACCAAAACTGGGAACTGGCTCTTGCGGCCTACACTTGTGGTGCAACCAATGTGAATAAGGCCATCCGCCGCAACGATAACCAAAAAGATTTTTACGCCATTTACCAATCCCTGCCCGATTTTGGCCGCGATGTGGTGCCGGCCGTTACCGCCATCAGCATTATCGAGCAAAACAAAAAAACATTCGAGTTGAATATCCCCGAATGGAAACTGAATATTCCCGTTGATACGGTGGAGGTTTCGCAGCGTCTGCATTTCGCACAGCTGGAGGCGATTCTGGATATTCCGATTGAAGAGCTGCGTTATCTGAACCCCAAATATAAATTTGATATCGTGCCTGCCATCGACGAGGTCTTTCATATTTTATTGCCCGCCGGCAAACTGGCCGGATTTAACGCGCTGGAAGATTCCATTTACCACTACAAAGACACCATCCTCTTTAATCTGAAAAAGCCGGTGGTTTTGCCTCCGCCATCCAAAGGAAGCCATTATTCACGTTACCAGCCCGAACTGCCGCCCGACAATAGTACACTGTTGTACTACACCATCAAATCGGGTGATAATCTGGGTTATATAGCCTCCTGGTACGGGGTGAAAGTGCGGCAGATTGAGGATTGGAATAATATTTACGACCCGCGCCGCCTGAAACTGGGCCGGAAACTAAAAATTTATGTGCCCGAAGATAAGGCGGATTATTATCGTCCGGTGGACAAACTCAGTTTTGCGGAAAAGCAAAAGCGTGTGGGACGCACGGTTTCCGCCAAGCAAGCACAGGCGCAAAAACAAGAACCGCTTGGCCCGGATTTTTTCTGGTACACGGTGAAGCCGGGGGAATCGCCCTATATCATTGCCAAGAAATATCCCGGCGTAAGTGCCGACGATATCATGCGTTGGAATAATATTAAGGACCCGCGTTATATTAAGGCCGGGCAGAAACTGAAAATCAAGAGAGTGAAATGAAACCGCTGAAAACACTGGCTTTCTTTCTTCTGGTGGGCGCCTTTTTGCTGCCTGCCGTATTATTGTTTCCCGAAGAGGGTATCGAAATGGGGCCTTTTAAATTGCAAATGATGACCCTGGATGATATTTTTGCCAAGGACACCGTGCAATATGCCGATATCAGCGATTTGATTCAAAACGGTTTTGATGAAGATTCCCTGCCCGATATTACCGAGATGCTTCCGCCGGCTGCCGATAGCGTGGAAATTCCTTTGGAGGAAGATACGGTGCGTGCCGATGCCGCGGCCCTGGCGGCAAGCGTTTATCGCCTGGAATTTCCCAATGGCGACAAAAGCATACTGAATACCTTTTTCAAATCGCTGGATCAATTGGCGGCGGGTAAAAAAGAGCTTGTGCGGATTCTTCATTATGGCGATTCGCAGATTGAGGGCGACCGCATCAGTAGTTATATTCGCAATAAGCTGCAAACCAAATACGGGGGAACGGGTCCCGGATTATTGCCCGCCCTGCAACCCTACGAATCGTATTTTTCCATTACGCAAACCAACGAAGGCGATTGGCGTCGCTATGCCGTTTTCGGGCGTAAAAATCCTGAGGTGGAACATAAAAGTTATGGCGCTTTGGCGGCATTTTCCCGTTTTGCACCCATCGTCCCCGATTCGCTCTTTAAAGATTCGGTTTTATATACGGCCGCTGTGAATTTCAGCGAGTCCAAGGTGGCTTATTCACGGGTGCGTACGTTCCAAAAAGTGCAGATTTTTTATGGCAATGCGAAACGTCCGGTGGAAGTCAGTTTATGGGTGGACGAGGTGGAAGTGTATCGCGACAGCCTGAAAGCGGATGTTGATTATGCCCGCTTCAGTTACGTTTTGCCGCAGGCGACAAAAAATCTGAGCATTAAATTCAGCGGCTACGACAGCCCCGACATTTACGCGATTTCCCTGGAAAGCCTTTCCGGAATTAGTTTGACCAATATCGGTATGCGGGGCAGCTCGGGAACCGTGTTTAACAAAATGGAATACGGACACCTGAATCGAATGTATGCCGACCTCAACGTGAAATTGTTTATTCTGCAATTTGGCGGAAATGTAATGCCTTATATCAAAGATTCTTCGGAAGCGATTAGTTACGGACGATGGTTCTACAGCCAGTTGCGCAGTTTGAAAAAAATGCGGCCCGATGCTTCCTTTGTGGTTATCGGCCCCTCGGATATGTCGTACAAAGTGAAGGATAAATACCTTACGTATCCTTTCCTTCCATTGGTGCGCGACGAATTGCGCAAAGCCACGCTCAAAGCGGGATTTGCCTATTGGGATATGTTTGAGGCGATGGGCGGATACAACTCGATGCCCTCGTGGGTAAATGCCGATCCCGCACTGGCCGGAAGCGATTATACGCACTTCACTCCGCGCGGGGCCAAGCTGATTGCCAATATGTTTTATAATGCTTTGATGATTGAGAAAAAATGATGAATGGCCTGCGACTGACCGGTTTAGTTCTGTTGCTGATGTTGTCGGCAAGGCTCTCCTTTGCCCAATATTACGAATATCCTTTCCCGATTAGTCATTACGACTTTGTCAATTACGACAGCAGCCGTATCGAATATCCCGGCGGGGAAGGCGCTTTAGACCGTTTTTACCAACGCCTGTCGGAGGTGGTGCTCGAAGGAAAAGGGCAGGTAAATATTGTGCAAATCGGAGGTTCGCATATTCAGGCCGATATGATGTCGGGCGAGTTGCGTACCCGTTTTCAATCATTCGAAGGCGGCCAAAATGCGGGGCGGGGCTTTGTGTTTCCCTACCGTTTGGCACGTACCAATACGCCTTTTGGTTATCATTTCGAATACAGCGGTAAATGGTCCACTTGTCGCAATGTGGAGAAAAAACGGGTGTGCCGCCTGGGCATGGCCGGAATTAGTGCCTATACTACCGATTCGGCAGCTTCGTTGGCTGTTTGTTTCGAGCCCGAAAACGATATTAAATACCGCTTTAACGCCTTGAAAGTGTATCACGATACCGGGCCGGATGCCTTTGCCGTGCAGATTGACAGCAATTTGCTCGATACCTTGTGGGTGGATACTCTGGGTGGTTTTACGCAAATTGTATTGAAGGATTATCTGGATAGTTTGGGGATGCGTTTTGTTAAAACCGACAGTTTGCAAAATGGGTTTATGCTGTACGGAATGAATCTGGAAACGGATGAGCCCGGCATTGTTTTTCATAATCTGGGAATCAACGGCGCGGCGACGACTTCTTTCTTGCGTTGTCAATTGCTGAGTGCGCAACTGGCTACGCTGAAACCCGACCTGGTTATTCTCGGGCTGGGCATTAATGATGCCTATGGCAGAAATTTCAGTCAGCGTGAATATGAGCGTAATTACGAACAGCTGGTAGGCGAGATTCGCAAAGCCAATCCCGATGTGTGCATTTTGTACACCACGAATAACGACAGTTATATCCGGCGGCGCTATTTGAACCGGAACGGAATAAAGGTACAGCAAAGCATGAAGCGGCTGGCCAAAAAGCAGGACGCGGCCCTTTGGGATATGTTCGAAGTGATGGGCGGCCTCAATTCCATTGTGCGCTGGCAGCGTTACGGCCTGGCCAAAGCTGATCGCATTCACTTTACACGGCCGGGCTATTTACTGATGGGCGATTTGATTTTTGACGCGCTCATTCGCGATTTTGGCGATTATCTGCAACGACAGTACGATTCCGCCGAACAAGCCAATCTGTTGAACCCGAAAAACGGCAACCGAAGATGACGATATCCGAAATGGCAGCCCATATATTTCTGTACGATCCGGAGAAGCCGCTGATCTTCACCCGGTTCTACTTTTGGGTGTTTTATGCCATTGTGCTGGCCGGTTATTCGCTGGTTTACAAAAACCGCAACCGGACCATTCGTGCCGCTTATCTGTTTGCCGTAAGCTTGTTTTTCTACTACAAATCCAGCGGGATGTTTTTCTTTATTCTGCTGTTTTCCACGCTCACCGATTTTTATATCGGCAAATGGGTGTATGAGTCGCGAACCGTACTGGCCAAGCGTTTGCTCATCAGTTTGAGCATTACCATAAATCTGTTTTTGCTGGTATATTTCAAATACACCTATTTCTTTACCGAGAGCATCAATCAAATGTTCGGCACCGATTTTCAGGTGGTGAATTATATGGCTATGTGGGCAAACTCGGCTACGGGCACGCATTTCGAGGTGGATCAGATTCTGCTGCCGGTGGGTATTTCCTTTTATACCTTCCAAACCATTTCCTATTCCATAGACGTATATCGGGGCGAGGTGAAGCCTGTAAAAAATCTTATCGACTTCGGCTTTTATGTGAGCTTTTTTCCGCAGTTGGTGGCGGGACCCATTGTGCGCGCGGCACAGTTTATTCCGCAGATGTACAAGGATTATAAGCTTACCAAAGCCGAATTCGGATTGGCGATTTTCTGGATAATGAAGGGCCTGGTGAAAAAGATATTTATCGGCGATTATATTGCCGTAAACTTTGTTGACCGGGTGTTTGATGCACCCTTGCATTATACCGGAGTGGAAAATCTTTTGGCCCTCTTCGGCTATTCCTTGCAGGTGTATGTGGACTTTTCCGGTTATACCGATATGGCCATCGGGGTGGCGCTGCTTCTGGGATTCCGCCTGCCCAAAAACTTCGACTCGCCCTACAAAGCCCAAAATGTGGGTAATTTCTGGAAACGCTGGCATATTTCGTTGTCCACCTGGCTGAAGGATTACCTCTATATTCCCATGGGCGGAAATCGCGGAGGCTCGTTGTTCAGCTATATCATGCTGACGATTATCCTTCTGTTTATCACTCTTTTGGTGGGAAAATGGTGGGTGTTCCCCGCTTTGGTGAGCACGGGCTTGGTTATCGGTTTTATCTCCTGGAAATTCCCCAACTTCAAACGTCAGGTGAACACCAATATCAACCTCATGCTTACGATGCTTCTGGGCGGTTTGTGGCATGGTGCCAGTTGGCAATTTGTAATTTGGGGCGGACTGAACGGTTTGGGGCTTGTGGTATATAAATTCTGGCGAAAAATCAGTCCTTGGGAAAAATCTACCCATCGCCTGGCGGTGGTGTGGAAAATCGCGATTACGTTTACCTTTATCACCTTTACGCGGGTATTTTTCCGTTCCGAGAGTATGGAGGTGGTGAACGGAATGTTGCATCAGATTTTCAGTCCCACGGCACTTTCTTTGATTCCCGAAATACTGGTATCCTACAAATGGCCGCTGCTGGTCATGCTCATTGGATTTGTATTCCACTGGCTGCCTTATTCCCTGAAAGACCGCTACCGGAATTGGTATATCCGCCAGCATTTTGTGGCCCAGGCCGCCATATTCGCCCTGGTGGTATTTGTGGTCTATCAGTCCATATCTTCCGATATGCAGGCCTTTATTTACTTCCAGTTTTAAGCCGCGCTTTCTAACGGGTCAATTTAATTATCTTTGCAGCCAAACGAGAAAAGAAATATGTCAAAACCACTTATATTAGTTACCAATGATGATGGTATAGATGCGCCGGGCTTGCGCAAATTAATCGAACTGATGCGGCAGTTGGGCCGTGTGGTTGTGGTGGCTCCTCAGGAACCGCAATCGGCTATGAGCCATGCAATAACCATCAAATATCCTTTGATGTACAAAGAAATTGAGCTGTCGGATGATTATAAGGAATACAGTTTGAACGGAACACCGGTGGATTGTGTGAAATTCGGCATTCACCGCTTGTTGGACGAAAAGCCCGATTTGGTGGTTTCGGGCATTAATCACGGTTCCAATGCCTCTGTAAACATCATTTACAGCGGCACGATGGCCGCGGCTTTGGAAGCCGGAATGGGCGGTATTCCCGGTATCGGGTTTTCTATTTTGGATTATAATCCGGATGCGGACTTTAGCCAGGCCGAGGACTATATTTTGGCTCTTTCGCGCAAGGTATTGCGTGAGGGTTTGGACGAAGGTCTTGCCTTGAATGTGAATTTCCCAAAACCATTGAACGGCAATGCCTATAAAGGAATTAAAGTATGCCGTCAGGCCTCGGCCTATTGGAAGGAGGATTTCGAAGAGCGGATTGATCCGCGCAACGGGAAGCCCTATTTCTGGTTGACGGGCACCTTCAATCTGCAAGAAGATAACAATACGACCGACGAATGGGCGTTACAGAATTATTATGTTTCCGTGGTGCCGGTTCAGTTCGATTTCACGGCGCATAAGTTGATTGATAAATTCAAATCCTGGGAGCAAGATGCTTAAATTGTTAAAAACCAATTCAGTTTGGTACGGAATTGCCATCGGGCTATTGGTACCGGTAATTTTATACTTTTCGCTCAGTTTTATAGTGGAAAAATTAAGCCTGGAATTAACCTTTGGTATTCAGTTGGTGCAGGAAAAGAATATCGAGCTGGTAAGTATTTTTCTGAACCTCTTTATTATGTATCCTTATCTGCAAAAGCCCGATTATGAGCGAACAGGCAGAGGGGTGTTGCTGGTTACCTTTATTATGGCCTTACTGCATTTCTTTTTTCGTTATAAATACCTGCTGTTTAACTAATTTGCCTACATGAAGTATTTTATCGTTGCCGGCGAGCCTTCGGGCGATTTACATGCAGCCAATTTGATTTCGGCCTTAAAGCAGGAAGATGCTACGGCGGAATTCCGTTTTTGGGGCGGCGATAAAATGCAGGAAGCGGCCGAAACAGCTCCCCTTAAGCACTATCGTGAGTTGGCCTTTATGGGTTTTGTGGAGGTGGTGCAAAATATTGGAGCCATCATGGGTAATTTGAAGCTCTGTAAAAAGCAAATTAAGGAATACCGGCCCGATGTGGTTATTTTGGTGGATTATCCGGGCTTTAACCTGAAAATCGCCAAGGCGGCACATTATTACGGCTTCAAAGTTTTCTATTATATTTCTCCGAAAATATGGGCATGGAAACAGCGTCGCGTTCATGATGTGAAGAAATACGTGGACATGATGTTTACCATTTTGCCTTTTGAAACCGATTTTTACAAAAAATTCGGCGTAGAGGTGCAGTATATCGGAAACCCCCTGATGGACAGTATTCTGGCCTATAAAGAGGCTAATGAAGAAAGCAAGGTGCCGAAAGGAAAGCCGGTAATCGCCTTGTTGCCGGGCAGCCGTGCGCAGGAATTGCGCCGTATTTTACCCGATATGCTTTCCATCCTGCCCGATTTTCCCGGCTATAGTTTTGTGGTGGCGGCCACCTCTGCCTTAGACCGGGAAGTATATAATGAAATTATAGGAACACGTTCGGTGCATTTGGTTTTTGATCGTCCGTATGATGTGTTGGAACATGCTGAAGCAGCCTTGGTCACTTCGGGTACGGCGACGCTGGAAACAGCCCTGCTGAATATTCCGCAGGTGGTCTGCTACAAAGCCAATCAAACCTCTTATAATATCGCCAAACGTGTGGTGCATATTAAATATATTTCGCTGGTAAATCTTGTTTTGGACAGGGAGGCCGTGCGGGAATTGATTCAAAACGACCTGAATACGGCCAATCTGAAAACGGAACTACACGCTATTGTCAAAGGCGGTAGTAAGCGGGAAAAGATGTTGGAGGACTATGCGGAACTGCGGAAGCTGATTGGCGGGCCGGGCGCTTCGGAACGTGCGGCCAAACTGATGGTGAAATATTTACGGCCTGCCGAATGAGCTGACGTTATGATTTTATGTCCCCTGATTTTGAAGAAATAATTACCCCTAAATATTTGTCCTAAAGGAACTTTAGCAGGCGCCTTTAGGACAAACTTTGATTGGATTATTCGATTAAAACATACCGGATGGGTAAGGTATAATAAACCCGTACGGGTTTATTGCGTTGCATGCCGGGTTTCCATTTAGGCATTGCTTTAATGGCGCGCACGGCCTCTGCATCACATTCTTCGGAGATGCCGCGCTTTACCTCTATATGGGAAATACTGCCGTCTTTTTCCACCACAAAACCGACATATACCGTTCCTTGAATACCGGTTTCCACCGCCATTCTGGGATATTTTACGGTACTCAGATAGCGCATTAAGGCTTCCTCGCCACCGGGAAATTCAGGCATATTTTCAATGGGGACGAAAATAACAGGCTCCACCTCTTCCACAGGCTCATCCTCAATGAGTGCATAGTTTTCCATTGGCTCGTCCGCGCCAATTTCCACATTGATTTCAATATCAGGAATGTCGGTTTTATTGGTGACCTCAAATATTGTTACGGGTTTGGGTTTCGGAGGTTTTATTTCCTCGGGCCGCATGGTTTGAACAATCACATCGGTTTCTTCTTCCATAGCCATATTGCCGAAATCATAATGCTCAGGGCCCTCATATACGCGGTACTCAAAAGCCATCCAACTTAAGGAAAGACTTACGACCAATCCGAACAGGAAGTAGCTTCTGCGCCGGGATTCCAGATTTGCTTTTTTGCTTTTTTTAATTTCCATAATAAAGTGTTTTACAGGTTTGTAATTTGATTTTATCGGGCACATCAAGGCTAAACTTCGGGCATGAAAATTCCATTAAACAGCAAGCTGTTTTTAGTTTAGTGACAAACCGGCCAATTTGAGAATGTGCAGTCTGTCAGGGAGATTCATAAACTGTGCCAAAAGAAGGGTTAAATCTAATTTTGATGTGTTATTTGTATTTTATGATTGATTGGATCCTTTGTAGCATATTATGATTTCTTTGTTTTCGCTCTTACTTTTTCTTGCTAAAAAGTAAGTATCCCAACCCATTGGGACAAGGTCAAACAATCTTCCGCCTTCCTCAGCTCAAACAGCTTGTTTACAAGCTGAGGGACTGCCACATTAGGGATAATGGCGTTAAAAAAAGCGGAGCAAATAATCGTTAAGAAACACATCTTGTTCGACGCTCGTTAGGCTCCGAAGTTTTGTTGATATAAGAGTAAGTTTTGCATGGAAAGATTTGGGAATGAATAATAAATTGTTTCCTATGCATAGCTTCGGAGACTAAAAGGAGGAGTTATGTGTTTTAGATTATTGCTTCGGTTTTTAGCCATTATTCCTCAGTGGCGATTTCCTGCCTGTCGGCAGACAGGTTTGTTTCTTTTTTCTAAAAAAAGAAAAAACAAACGAACAAATACAATGGCTATTTATTAACTCCGCGCATTAAAATAGGAAATAGTTATAAAATACAAGGGCGGTATTTACAATAAGTTGCACGGGAATAAAAATTATGTACCTTTGCACACCCTTTTTGAGGGGGAATATTTATAAATAAATTAAAGAACAAAATTATGAAAACAGTATCTATGAGCGGTTCTCTTCGCGAGAACGTAGGGAAAAAAGATGCAAAGAAACTGCGCAAGCAGGGCTTGGTACCATCGGTTATTTACGGTGGTAAGGAGCAGGTGCACGTGGCTATTCCGGTAGCCGATTTTCGTCATCTGATTTTCAGTCCCGACATTGCGTTTGTAAACATTAATGTGGACGGTAAGGAATACAAAGCAATCTTGCAGGATATTCAGTATCATCCGGTAACGGATAATATCCTCCATGCCGACTTCCTGGAGTTGGTGGACGGTAAGCCGATTGTAATGGGTGTTCCGGTAAAAACTACCGGTGTTGCTCCCGGTGTATTGGCCGGTGGTAAGCTGACCATTAAGATTCGTAAGATGAAAATCAAAGCGCTTCCGGAGCATATGCCTGAGACCATCACTATTGATATTTCAGATTTACATATCGGTGGCGGCGTTAAGGTTAAAGAAGTGGAAATCGAAAACGGAACAGCCTTGGATGCGCCGAACGCACAAGTTGTTTCTGTACGTGTAACACGTGCTGCAATTTCCGCTAAGATGACAGCCGGTGAAGAAGGTGAAGAATCAGAAGAAGCTGCACCTGAAGCTACTGAAGAATAGACTATTCAAATTAAGAATAAAAAAGGTGTGGGCTTTGCGCACACCTTTTTTTTATTTTTGAGGCGGTAAAAAACAAGCATTATGAAATATTTGATTTTCGGTTTGGGTAATGTGGGAAGTGAGTATGAGCACACGCGTCATAACATTGGTTTTGATGTTTTGGACCGTATGGCTCGTGATGCCAAGGCCGAATTTAGCATTGAGCGCCATGCCTATCGAGCGGAAATAAAATTCAAAGGCCGAAAATTGGTCTTGTTAAAGCCGACTACCTTTATGAACCTTAGTGGCAAGGCAGTTAAGTACTGGATGACAACTGAGAAAACCGGCCCGGAAAATATATTGGTGATATTGGACGATTTGGCCCTGCCATTGGGCAAATTACGTATGAAGCTCAAGGGTGGTGACGGAAATCATAACGGATTGACAAGTATAATTGAGTCGCTCGGACACAGTAATTTCCCGCGTTTGCGTTTTGGTATCGGAAATGATTTCCGGCGCGGGTATCAAAGTGATTTCGTTTTGGGGAAATGGCGCCCCGAAGAAGAGGCAATTATTGATGAACGTATCGATATGGCCATCGAGATGATTAAAAGTTTTGTGACCATTGGCGCTCAACGAACGATGACGGCATTCAATAATAAATAAAATCGCCAATAAATTTTATTGATAGGGGATTTTGTGTAACAATATTCGGTATAAACAAAAAAGGAGTATCATCTGATACTCCTTTTTTTTATTCTTTTTCGGGTTATTAGCCTGCCAAAACGAAACGAATCGGCATGTTAAACTGGGCACGAACAGCACGTCCCCTTTGCTTACCCGGTTTCCAACGCGGCATGTTTTTAATAATCCGCACAGCTTCCTCGTCACAACCTCCGCCGATTCCACGAAGTACCT
Source organism: uncultured Prolixibacteraceae bacterium (assembly GCA_964442545.1). Lineage (GTDB taxonomy): Bacteria > Bacteroidota > Bacteroidia > Bacteroidales > UBA1556 > UBA6267. The sequence continues at coordinate 24,400 of CAYUAN010000249.1, forward strand.
TTACGTTGGTAATTCTACCGTCTTTTTCTACTACGAATGTTACGTAAACCGTACCCTGGATGCCGGACTCTTTAGCCATTTCAGGATATTTAATATTTTCCTGTAAATATTTGATACGGGCTTCATCTCCACCGGGGAATGAAGGTTGATCTTCAACAAATACGAAGATTTCATCTTCTTTTTCCTCTTCGGGCTCTTCCTCAACAATGGCTTGCTCTTCGATTTCTTCCTCGTTATCCGTCTCGGCATCAATCTCGATATCGTCCACTTCCACATCATCTTCTACCACTTCGATAACGGTAGTTTGTTGTGGTGGCGGTGGTGGCGGTGGTGGCTCATTACGCTGAGTTTGCAGAATGATATCCTCCTCATCCTCAATCATCGTATTCTGCATCAGCTGAACCTCTTCACGATCGTATGTTTTGTGCTCAAAAGCAAACCACACCAAGGAAAGGGTGATCACCAATCCGATAAGAATAAATGTATTCCGGTGTTTCTCCAGATCTGCTCTGTCTGTCTTTTTTACTTCCATAATACTCTGTATTTTATAACAATAGATGTTAAAAATTTCAATTAGCTAAAGTAGTAATAAAATTTTAATTGATCTTATATAAAATTCTTAATTTTCCTAAATCTGTAAAATGCATATAATCCGATACTTACTCCAACAATATCCGCAATGGCGTCATAAATATTCCCATTGCGCCCGGGTATCAGATAGAACTGCATGAGTTCCGTAAAAATCGCATAAACTGTGCCAATCAGCCCCGATTTTAACAGACTTTTTCTTAAATATTTTTTTGTTGCCCCAAATCCTCTTACCAATAAAAACGAAAAGGGAGCAAACATTCCGAGGTGAATAAGCTTGTCTGTTGAAAGAAGTTCCCAAAAGTCATGAATGCGCGGAACATAATTTCCGGGGAGGCCTGTAATGACTAATATTGCCAGTCCCCATACAATCGCAGGTATATGCCTTCGGAAATTCATAAAAAAAGCACTCCGAAAAGTGCTTTCAAATAATTTTGGAACAGCTTAGCTGATCAATTCTTTATAAGCTTTCGCATCTAAAAGATCATCCAGTTCTGAAGCGTCTTTCATGTTAACCTTGATAATCCAACCGTCACCATAGGGGTCTTTGTTGATTGTCTCGGGAGCATCCTCCAGAATTTCATTGAATTCGATCACCTCACCGCCTACGGGCATAAACATATCCGAAACGGTTTTAACGGCCTCAATACTTCCGAATGATTCTTCACGATCAAGAACTTCGCCCTGAACTTCAACCTCTACATAAACGATATCTCCTAATTCAGTGCTTGCAAATTCAGTAATTCCCACAATAGCCACATCTCCTTTAACGCGAACCCACTCATGGTCTTTAGTGTACTTTAATTCTTCAGGTATATTCATAATTTCTTATTGTTTGATTTCAGTCGCAAAGTTAGTTATTTTTCAATATGCCATGCATTTGCAACAAGCTTAGTTTATTAAAAAGACTAAAAATTTATTAATTTAGGTTTAATCTACAAGTAATTTGAAGCCAATGCCATGAACATTAATAATCTGAATGCGTTCATCCTGCTTCAGGTATTTACGCAACTTGGTAATATATACGTCCATACTGCGCGCATTGAAATAGCTGTCGTCTTTCCAAATCCGGTTCAGGGCTACACGACGGTCAAGCACCTCATTTTTATGCTCACAAAGCAGTTTTAATAAGTCCGCTTCTTTCGAAGTTAATTTCTGGATGCTTCCTTTATAATTAAGGGTTTGGTGCTTGTATTCAAAGGTAAAATCACCGATATCATATTTGTCGGTTTCTTTCTTCTCTTCATAAATATTATGGATGCGTCGCACGATGGCATTAATCCGTGCCAACAACAGTTCCATATTAAAAGGTTTGGCGATATAATCGTCACCGCCCAGGGCGAAACCTTTTAATTTATCTTCTTCCATAGACTTTGCCGTAAGGAAGATGATGGGAATCACTTTATCCGTTTTCCGGATGTTCTCAGCCAGCGTGAACCCGTCCATCACGGGCATCATCACATCAAGCACCAGCAAATGATAGTTAGGATTTTTGTGGTAGCCCAATAATGCTTCTTCCCCGTTAACGTATAAGTCCACCTCAAAGCCTTTGGCAACAAGGTAGCTTCTCAAAATTTTCCCCAAATTGGGGTCATCTTCGGCGAGTAATAATCTGATTTTTTCCATAGTATATCGTTATCAACATTGTATTTTTTCGTTATCAAACGGCAAACGGATAATAAATGTACTTCCTTTACCGGGCGTGCTATCAAGCTCAATTAATCCTTTATGTTTATTAACAATGGCTTTTACATAGCTCAGTCCCAGCCCAAAGCCCTTGGTGTTATGCACATTGCCGGTAGGTACGCGATATAGTTTTTCAAAGATCTTCTTCTGGCTTGTCTTCGAAATACCAATTCCGTTATCCTTGATGTAAATCTTCAGACAATCGCCATCCTGTTCGGTGCCCACTTCAATTAAAGGATTTTCAAAAGTATATTTATTTGCATTATCCAGCAAATTATATATCACATTACTCAGATGCAGGTGGTCGGCCTTGATGACAAATTTATCGGCTTTCAGGTGGAATTTCAGCTGTCCGCCTTTTTGTGCCACCTGGATCTCGATATTTTTAACCACATCTTTTATAATATCATGCACGTTCACCCACTCCTGGTTCAACTTTAATTCGCCCTTATCCAAAATAGCGGTTTGCAATATCTTTTCCGCCATGCCGCCCAGCCGCTTATTCTCTTCATCGATAATGGCGATATAGGTTTCGTATAAGTCCGGTGTTTTCTCCATATCCTTGTCCATCAATGCTTGGCAGGCCAGTGATATAGTCGATATGGGTGTCTTGAATTCGTGTGTCATATTATTCACGAAATCATTTTTTAAGGTCGATAATTTCGCTTGATGAATAATGGTGCTCAATGAATACCAGAACAGGAAAATAATCCCTAAAATCAGCACAATCGATGTGCCGACGATAAGTCCCGATTCGCGCAGCAGGAATCCCTTTTCATGTGGGAAATGCACCATCAGGTAAATGTGTTGCACCATGTCGTTCGAATTGAACGGAAAGGCATAAGCTTCACTTAAAAATGCTTTTTTGCTTAACCCCGGCGCCTTATATAAAAGATGGTTGTTTGTTTCATTAAAAATATTGAAGCGGTACTTGATGTAAATATTGTTCTTTTTCAGGCGGTAGTCGATAATAGAGTCGATTTGCCGGAAGGCCCAGGCGGGGTTGTCAAACAGCGGATTGTCAAATACGCCACGGGGGGTAAAAGCGGTAAGTATTTGTTTTGAAAATTTAATCTTTCCGTATTTGCTGTTGAATTCGGCAACTGATTTTCCTCCCTCGGTACGCACTTCTTCATGGGGAATAATGCCTCGTTGTCCCAAAATTTTCAGTACACGATTTTTGTTGGACACATCTTCCAGCCGGCTGATATCCATCATTACTTTGGTGAAAATGCGTTGGATATTTTCATTAAATGCTTGCTCATTAATGCGTAGCGTGGTTCTTAACCAAAAAAGCTGCATCAAGACCAAGCCGGTCATTGCCAGCCCCATTCCCACACTGATAAAGATGATTTTTCGTTTGTCCATGCCCGATTGCAAATATAAGCTATTTGAGCAAGCGGAAATTTAGGGCTGCCATTCATGACGGTCTTTAACAGATTTTAAGACTTGTTTAATTCTGTTAACATTTGCGCGGGGCCGCTTGACTTATCTTTGCAGCAGTTCTTTTAATAGAGAATATCCTACCTTATTATTAGGAAACACCATACAGTTAATCATCGATTTGTTATAGTTCCTGTGCAGTTTTTATGACAATGATTAACACGCATAAAAGGCAACTTCCCAGGTTGCCTTTTTTGTTTTAAATAAAATTCAAAGGGTATTTTATGGATTTACACCATCTTCAGTGCTACGAAGAGGCTTGCGCTCCGATTCTACCAAGATATTATAGCCATTCATGGCTATTTCAGCTAAATTCTTCATCTGTCCGCGCAAACGATCTTTTTTCAGGCGGTCGCTTTTACTCAGTAAATTGCTGAAGCGGTTCACCATACGGGCCGCCAATCCGTTTAAAACAATACCGTCTTCTTTGGCGGTTTTGGTTTGCAGATAATTGGTATAGTTTGAAACGGAAGCTTCAATTTCCATCGCTTCGGGCGTAATGCTTAAAGAGGTGATACTATGCGTTTTAACTTGTGCGATTTCATCGATAGAATGTCGTGTGTTGATTTCGGGTTTTGTAGTTTCCGGAAGTGGATGATGCTTCGAGCGTACTACTTGTGGCAGGGTAGTAGAAATATCGCCAGTTTGCTCTTTTTCCTGATTATTTGCCATTGACCGAATATGTAAAGTTCCGTCAATTGTGTGGCGAGCGATAGCTGTAGTTTTATAAGGTGTTGCCGTCGGGCGCTCAAACAAGAAATAAAACGAAATCAATATGAGTATGGCGGCGGCCATTCCCGCTAATCGGCGGCTTATAGCCGGCATGGCGATACTGCGTCGCTTCAATGCGGACTTGTCCGGATAATGAATACCGCCGTCAGCTTGTAAGCGTAAGGCGCTGAAAACACCAACCTCTTTTTTATACTGCTCGTTTTTATCGATAAATTTATGCAGCTCCGCCTCTTGCTCTTTATCAAGGTCGTGCTCCAAAGCGGCGATTAAAAAGTCCTGATAGTTTTCGTCATTAACGGATTCGCCTGCTTCCACGGCATTTTGGTAAAGCAGTGTTTTTTGTGGAAATAATTCTGCGCGGTCTGCATTTAGGCGGGTTCGGGCATAGGCGGCAAATACGGCTTTGCTTGCCGGATATTCCTGTACGAAATTTTGCACATGTATTTGCTCCTCAGTGCTTAAATCTCCTTCATAATAGGCGATGCAGTATTCTTCAAAATTTTCTTGGGTAATTCGCCCCGTTTCGGGCACATTTTTCTTCAAATCCATTTTGTAAGCAAACGGGTCGTGCTCGGGCTCAATACGGACGAACTCAAGACCTTCGATTTCGTTTTGGATATCGGGATTTTCATCCAGGAAAGCCAATAGCTGCTCTTCTTGACCGGGGGCCAGAGTGCCGTCGAGATAATCAATCAGATATATCTCGTAATTACTTCTATTGATATTAATGCTTTCCATTCTTAAATTACCATTTCAATCTTGCCGATATATTTTTTCATGGCGATACGCGCCCGATAGATATACACTTTTACTTGTGATTCATTCAATCCTACGATTTCACCGATCTCTTTGTATGAATATCCTTCATAATCGCGGAGCAGCAGTACCGACTTTTGCACTTCGTTTAATGTTTCCAGCGCTTCGTGCAGTACTTCCTGCAAATCGGAATAGCCGTGACCGCTACTCTTTTGTTTCTCCAAATCCGTATCAGTACCGAAAAAACGCTGTTGCTTACGGATATAATCAATCATGGTATGGTAGCCCGCCGTAAACAGATAGGATTTAGCCTTCGTTCCTTCAATATTGTCCCGCTTTTCCCACATCTTGGTAAAGGCGTCTTGCACAATATCCCGGGCGGCCTCTTCTTCCCGCACATTTTTTAAAATGAAGCGGTAAAGTCCGTCGGCATGTTCATCCACACATTGATTATATTGGCGCGTAGTCATTCTATTGCATAAGTTCGGCTAATGTAACGCAATTAGGACGGCTAAGTTGCGGAAATGTTACAATGTAAGGGGAGATAAAAGCAAAAAAGCCCCCGTTTGTGCGGGAGCTTTATAGTTGTTGAAGAAAATTATTTTGAATTCTTCAGTTCTTTTAGTTCTTTTTCTAATTCGCTGATACGGCTTGCTAAAGAAGGCAGTTTGCGGAAAAACACATAAGACTGCAGGAAAGATTTATGCGGAAATGACGGAGCGCCCATTTGCACGTCGTTTTCTTTTAGAATACTTGAAGCGACACCGCTTGTAGCGGCAAGTTTTACGCCATCGGCTATTTCCAGATGGCCGGCAATACCGACTTGACCGCCAAACATACAATTTTTACCGATTTTCGAGGAACCGGAAATTCCTGTTTGTGCAGCGATTACGGTATTCTCACCAACTTCCACATTATGGGCAATCTGGACCAGATTGTCGAGTTTAACGCCTCTGCGAATAATGGTTGAACCCATGGTTGCCCGGTCCACAGTGGTGTTGGCTCCAATTTCCACACGGTCTTCAAGAATAACATTCCCAATTTGAGCAATCTTTTTATAATCTTCGTTGTTTTGCGGAGCAAAACCAAAGCCATCGGCTCCAATTACAGCACCGGAATGAATCGTGCACTCATTGCCAATAACGCAATCAAATAATACGCGAACTCCCGGATAAAGCCGGCAATCGTTACCGATTTTTACATTATCTCCGATATAAACTTGCGGAAAAATTTTGCAATTGTCTCCGATAACCACATCCGGACCAATTACGGCAAATTCGCCGATATAAATATTTTCGCCAAGCCTGGCGGATTCATGAACAAAAGCCATTGGAGAAATTCCCGTTCGTTTCATTTCACGGGCTTCACTATAAGCATTTAATAGTTGGGCAAAGGCTGCATAAGAATCATCGACCTTAATCATGATCGTTTTTACTTCTTTCTCAGGCTTTAAGGATCTATTCACAATAACCGCAGTAGCTTTTGTGTCATATAAATACTGGTTATATTTTGGATTTGACAGAAAGGATAAACTCCCCGGCTTGCCTTCTTCTATTTTACTTAAGGTTTTAATTTTGGCTTCCGGATCACCAACAATTTCACCGTTAATCCATGAAGCAATCTGCTTTACCGTAAATTCCATTGTGTATGCATGTTTTTTAGGCGGCCAAGATACTAAAAAATTAAATTATCGTCTTTTAGGAAAAACGAAAAGCCGTCCTGTTTTCGGGAACGGCTTTTCCAATGAATAATAAAGCGTCTTATTGAATTACAAAGGTGGAAAGATGCTGTTTTTCCCCTGATTTCATCTGCAGGATATAGGTTCCGCGAGCCAGATTATCCAAATTGATGCGAATGGTATTATTTCCGCTATTCAACATTTTTTGCGTAGCGAAAACCTGACGACCACTCAAATCATAAACGATAAATTCAGCCTTGAAGTTTTGTTCCGCCTCGATTTCTACGCGAAAATCGCCGTTTGAAGGATTCGGATATAAACGCACTTGTGAGGCAAAATTATTTACATCAATTCCTACATAATTCAAATCGAAGCGCTGTTTAAATGCTTGATAATAAATATTGGCTAATGTGTCGTCGTGAATAATCAAAGTGTTCTCATCATTTTTGTTATTGGCAGCGTTGCTCCAGTTGTGCGAGCCCACCAAAAGCATCGGGTCGGAGGTGGTTCCTTCGTCCACAATCATAAATTTATGGTGCATAATTCCTTGACCTTTTTTATCGTCTGTAAGATCGTTTCCAAGTAAATTGCTTAAGATATTCCATACTGTTTGAGAACAGCTGCCTTCGGCGTCAACTAAAATCTTAGTAGCTGCATTGTTGTTATTTACGGCATCCTGGATGGCATAGGCAATATCGCTGCGTGTAATCAGCATGGTCGCAATACGCATATTGGTGTTGGCACTTTCAATTGTGGAAATAATATGGTCGTTGGTACCGTCGGAGGGGCTGAAGTAGCATTCAACATGACGTCCGCCAATTTCGAACAAGTGTGGTGTGTTATCCGTTTTATCCGGGCCGAATTTAGCATTAGTCAAAGATGGAATAGGCGTATCCGAGCCGAACATTTCATTAAATTCCAAAGTGTAGGCCATAGCCAAACTTTTGTCCTGAATAATGATAACGCTATTGGGATCTACATTCACTTGGCCGTTTGTCAGGTTGGTCGATCCGGTCCAAACGATGGCGTCATTAGGATCGTTGGTATGCGCATCAAATATGATGAATTTGTTATGCATAATCCCATAAGCAGAACTTGAGGGACTTCCAATCTTTTTTATAGAAGGATTAAGACTTTGAATAGCCGTGTTATTGGCCGAGCCGTCAAAGATAACCCGAACAGTAACTCCACGTGCATCTGCGGCGTTCAGTGCGCCGGATACGCTGGAAATATTGCTCTCT
>CAYUAN010000250.1:0-1771 GCA_964442545.1 uncultured Prolixibacteraceae bacterium
TGTTTTAACTATTGCCTACAAAGTTTTTGAGGCCTTGTTGGTCGAAGACGTTTTGGAAAATGCATCTGATATAGAAGATGTTATAGCTAAGGAAGAAGAAAATAAATGATTTATAATAAACTAAATTTAACGCCTTATGAAAACAACAAAAACGCTGATTTCAGTTGTACTGTTTTTACTGCTTAGCGGTAGCGCAAATGCTCAGTATTTTCGCTTTGGCTTGACCGGTTACAGTGGTATGGCTTTTGGCGATATGAATTACAACCTAACCACCGATAAAGCTTATGATGATGTAATATTCTCCGCCGGTGGAAATTTCGAATTTCAATTTGTTTTTAAAAATAATCTGGCCGTTGGCCTTCGCTTCGATTATGCCAGCTACGAGCGGGATGCCGATGCTTTTAATCAAAGTTTGGTTGACCGTTTTGGAATTACCGACAGTAATTACATTTCGCAAAGAGCTTATTTATACAGTTCTTATTCAACGCAAATAGGCGCCTCATATATTTTGTCCATTACCAACGCGTTTCAAATTGAGCCGTATTTCTATATGGGTTCCGCATGGTTTACCACACCCTTTGAACACACCGTATTTTATAACAGCAAGAAAAATAGAACATACACTTACCGGAAGGACAAACAATTATACCTCGGATTCCATTATACTCCCGGTGTTAAATTCCAGGTAAACCTAGGGAAACATTTTGGAATAAACGGATTTGTAGAGTACAAGGGAATTGCCCTGGGTGATCAGGTTGAAGAAACGACTCTTTACAGTGCCGATACCTTTATTCGTTATAATACCGCGCATTCCTACAATGTCAGTGCCCTAAACTATGGTATTGGTGTTAATTTCAGATTTGGTACCCCTACCGCCGAATAGGGTAGTGGTTTAATTTATATTATTGATGTTCAAAACACTGCGCTTATAATGTCAGAGGATAGCCAAAAAAATACAGAAGAATTAAGCACGGAAAAGCCCAAACAAGAGACTTTCGATAAGACTGATGCGGAAGAAAAAAAGATAAATAAAGCGGTTTGGACAACACGAATAGTGTTTGCTTTGGCTGCTTTGTTTTTTGTTTGGTATATTTTTTCCGACCGCCATACACCTTATACGGAGCAGGGCAGGGTGACGGAAATCGTAATTCCGGTTGTGCCGATGGTCTCCGGCTATCTGATGGAAACCAATGTGCAATTGCACTCGGTGGTTAAAGCCGGTGATTTGCTGTTCAAAATAGACACCAGTCAATATGCCCTGGCGGTTCGTAAAGCTCAGGCCAATTTGGATAAAGTAATTCAAAATCTGGGTGCGGAAAGCGCCAGTGTTCAAGCTTCTGCCAGTTCGGTGGGTGTGGCCAAAGCGCAACTCGACCGTGCGCAGCGGAGTTACGATCGTGTAATGCGCATCAATGCCAAAAATCCGGGTGCCTTATCCCAGGCTGATATCGACCGTGTGGAAACATCTCTGAATCAGGCAAAGGAAAAACTCGCCTCCCAACAGGCGCAATTAATTCGTGCCGAACGCCAATTAGGAGTTATGGGTGAAGAAAACCCGAAGCTGCAATTGGCCATAAATGCGCTGCACTCGGCACAATTGCAACTATCGTGGACCAATATTTATGCGGCCGCCGACGGTTTTATCGAAAGTTATAATCTGGATGTCGGCTATTATTGTCAGGCGGGCAAACCCATAGCCACGCTACTGACCAAAGAGGATGTGTGGATACAGGCAAATTTTAAGGAAAATAATTTGTCGCATATGAAAATT
>CAYUAN010000251.1:0-4010 GCA_964442545.1 uncultured Prolixibacteraceae bacterium
GTTTCGCTTGCAAAATGGTTCAAATAAATATAAACCACAGGCATCTCGACTACGCTCGATGACCTGGGGTAATAGGGTTGGGCTTTCAGGCTGCGCGCTCGCGGAATCTGTGCCCCAACATTCAGGTGGCCGAGCGGAGTCGAGGCCCCTTTTGCCTTAAAAAACTTTTATCCCCTACCTTTGCCCCATGGAAAATTTGCGCGCGGTAAAATACGACTTGCCGGATATCCGGGTATTGGAATCAGCCAAGGAAATCGATTTTATGGTCTGGCAGCCCGACCGGATATATCTGGTTCTCGGGCGCTCAAACGAGGCCGCCGGCTCCCTGATTGCCGAAAATGTGGATGCCGACCAAGTGCGGGTACTGAAGCGCCCCTCCGGTGGCGAAGCGGTGCTGCTCAGTCCACGAATGTTGGTGATTGCCCTGAAACTACCCATCAATTCCCTGGAGAAAATTCACGATGCCTTTGTGGTGGCCAATGATTTAATCAAATCGGCCCTGCAAAAACAAGGCGTGCGAAATATCCGTTCGCGCGGCATATCGGACATCTGCATCGGGGAAATGAAAATCCTGGGTTCCGCCATTTATAAAAAGCCTGATTCCGTTTTTTACCACGCAGTATTGAATGTTTCGGAAGATGTGCGCCTGATCGACCGCTATCTGAAACACCCCCAACGCGAACCCGATTACCGGAAGGGCCGCGATCATACCGCCTTTGTCAGTTCGCTTTGGGCGCAGTCCTTCCTACCGGATATTTCCGTATTGAAAGAGGCCATACTCTCGGAGTTTGAGCGTAAATTCGGATAGACATCTTTGAATTTCAACAGGTAAACGAATTTTGGCCTCCCTTGTGTGAATATTATTTATCCGGGAATAGCACAACTTTTAACTCATAACTTATACATCTTTAACACCTTGCCATTACCGAAATACAGGAAGATTCCGAATTAAACTTAAAAATTTTAACAATCTGCGAAAAAAGCAGAATAATTCTAACAATTACGTATCTTTGTCCATAATTGTGAGGCAAACAAAAGAAATCTTAAGCATTGACAATGAACACCATCGGAATACGGCACGAGGATAAATACAAAATGGAGCGACGCGCTGCGCTTACTCCGGCTCATGTAAAAGAGCTCATCGAACAGCATAATCTCCGGGTTTTAGTCCAATCTTCGCCCAAACGAGTCTTCACCGATGATGAATACCGCGCTGTCGGAGCTGAGATTGTCAATGATTTAAGCGAGGCCCAACTTATTTTCGGTGTAAAAGAAATGCCCATTGATTTTTTCGAAGAAGAAAAGACCTATGTTTTTTTCTCCCACACCATTAAAGGGCAGGAATACAATATGCCGCTGCTCAAACGAATGATTGAAAAGCGGATTAACCTGATCGAGTTTGAAAAAATTGCGGATGATCAGGGGCGCCGTTTGATTTTCTTTGGCCGTTTTGCCGGATTGGCCGGAATGATTAATTCCCTGTGGTCACTGGGCGAACGCTGGAAGCGTATGGGCTATGAAACGCCTTTTCTGCATATCAAGCAGGCCCATCATTACCATTCGCTCGAAGATGCCATTCATGCCGTTTCGATGGCGGGCAGTGAGATTGAAGCTGACGGGCTTCCGGAAGAACTAAGTCCGCTTACCATTGGCATTACGGGCTACGGAAATGTTTCCAAAGGAGCCCAGGAAATTCTTTCGCTTCTGCCACTTAAAGAGATCAGCCCGGAGGAATTGCTGCAGCTGAAGGCAAGCGGCAATTACGACAATAAAACCATTTACAAAACCGTATTCAAAGAGGAGCATATTTCGCGCCCAAAAGATCCGGCGATGGTATTTGAACTACAGGATTACTACCATCATCCGGAAAAATACGAGAACAATTTGGAGCAATATATTCCCGAGTTGAGCGTGCTGATGAATTGCATGTATTGGGACCCGCGCTATCCGCGTATTATTACCAAAGACTATCTGGCTGATTTGTACAAAAACGGCAATCCAAAACTCACCGTTATCGGCGATATTACCTGCGACCCGGACGGCTCCATTGAGGCTACCCATATGGGCACCTATATTGAAGATCCCGTTTATGTATATAATCCTTTCACCCGTAAGCCTACCATGGGATTTGACGGCGATGGTTTACTGATTATGGCGGTGGATATTTTGCCCAGCGAATTGCCGCGCGAATCATCACAGGCCTTTGGTGACGCCTTAGTGCATTTCGTTCCCGATATGGCCGCAGCTGATTACCATGTTTCGTTCGAAGAGCTGAAACTTCCGGCCCCAATCAAAAGAGCGATGATTCTGCACCATGGCCGGTTTACACCCGATTTTGAATATATGCAGCAATACCTGTAAAAAAACAAGTATTTAATAAAACAGAGTATTAAGCCGGCTTGCATTTCTAATAATTACATTTTTAACGGACCATCCGATAATATCGCAGTTTTTAACAACCACCCCTATAATTTGTTAAAAAAAATCAATATTTTTTTTCGGTTAATCTAAATACTTCCTAATTTAGCCTTAAATGATCGATGAGGATTTTTCATCCTCTTAAAACAATTAAAATAGTATCAAAATGAAGAACATCACTATCTTAGGAGCAGGACTATCTGCGACAAGCCTAATTGAATATTTGCTGGAGCGAGCCGGAAAATACGATTGGTATATTAAGGTTGGCGATTATAACTTAGACTTAGCCAAAAGCAAGGTAAACGGAAGTCCGAATGGCACCGCTTTTCAGTTTGATGTAAGCAATGAAGAAGTAGTTTCAAAAATTGTTTCCGAAAGCGATATCGTGGTATCCATGATGCCGGCGCGTTTTCATTATCCCATTGCCCGTGCCTGTGTGGAACACAAAAAGAATATGCTCACGGCATCTTATGTTTCCAAGGAGATAAAAGAACTGGATGCCGCGGCCAAAGAAGCGGGAATCGGTATTTACAACGAGCTGGGCGTGGATCCGGGCATTGACCATATGTCGGCCATGCGCATTATTGATAATTTGCGGAATAAGGGCTGCAAGATTAAAGCTTTTTTCTCTTATACGGGAGGCCTGGTAGCACCCGAATACGATAATAATCCGTGGAATTATAAATTCACCTGGAATCCGCGCAATGTGGTATTGGCCGGACAGGGAATTTCGATGTTTATCCGTAACGGAAAGTATAAATACATCCCTTACCAGCAATTGTTCCGCCGGACAATTAACACTACGGTGGACCAATACGGAGAATTTGAGGTTTATCCCAATCGTGATTCGCTAAAATACCGTGAGATTTACGATTTACAGGATATTCCGACCATCTTCCGCGGCACCATGCGCCGACCCGGATTTGCCCGTGCCTGGAATGTGTTTGTGCAATTGGGCATAACAGACGATTCCTACACGATTGAAGATTCGGAGAATATGACGTACCGCGACTTTATCAATACCTTTTTACCTTATGAGCAACATACACCCGTTGAAGTTAAGGTGCAGCGTCTGCTGCCCGAACTGGTGGACGAGGAAGTAATGGGAAAACTCGTTTGGCTGGACATCTTTTCACATAAAAAGGTGGAATTAAAAAACGCCACTCCGGCGCAAATTCTGCAAAAAATTCTGGAGGAAAAATGGCAATTGGACGAAGGCGATAAGGATATGATTGTGATGCAGCACCGTTTTGAATTCACGGAAGCAAACGGTGATGAAAAAGCAATTACCTCTTCCATGGTGATGAAAGGAGAATCGCTTTTGAAAACGGCTATGGCCATTACGGTGGGACTGCCCTTGGCTATTGCCACTAAAAAAGTGGCCAATGAGGAATGCCATTTAACCGGTGTTCATATTCCCGTTATCCCGAAGCTCTATAATCCTATCCTTGACGAACTGGAAGAATTGGGCATTAAGTTTATCGAGAAAGAGGAAAAGTTATACGGTTTTTATCAAGCATATTGCAAATCCCCGGCTGTTAAGGGCGGGGATTTTTTCATTCCTTAACATTTTAATTTTTTCAACTAAGCCA
>CAYUAN010000252.1:0-16136 GCA_964442545.1 uncultured Prolixibacteraceae bacterium
ATAAATTTAAGCCGTAATTTTTGGGCAAAATCCGTGTTATCATCCACTAAATCACGCAATGCTTTCCAGAAAATATTGTGATTCCGGTCAGCATTTATGGAGCCCACATGCGTAATCACAAAATGCTTGGCATCGCCGGAAACTCCTTCGGCAACAAAATCCTCTTCGTCGAAACCGTTGGTCAATACCCGGACTTTTCCGCCACGCACTTGCTCAAATTCTTCCGCCATGGTTTTACCGATGGTAATCACTTCGTCGGCTTGCTGCAATACTTCGCGCTCCAAACGGTGATGTTTCCGGTCGGCGGCCTTGGTCAGCATCAGGTCTTTATAAAAATCAATATTGGTCCATGGATCACGAAAGTCGGCAATCCACCTGATGTTTAACTGCTTTTTCAGTCCCAAGGCGATTAAATGCATGCTGTGCGGCGGACCGGTGGAAATCACCACCTCTATTCCTTCTTTGCGGATATAATCTTTCAAAAACTTAACGGACGGCTTTATCCAAAACTTGCGGGCATCGGGAATAAACAAGTTCCCTCGCACCCATACCGATAAGCGCTCGGTCACTTTCTTACGGGAATCCTTATTTTCTTTTAAAAATCCGGCATTTACGTTTTCCTTATTCCCCGTGAACTTTTTGTACAAGCCATAAGGCTCAAATATCGGTTGTTTAATCACCACCGCCTCCGCGGGCACATCTTTAATCAGCGACTCGTCCTTAGCGGGGGCCTCAGGATTTTCGGGCGTGTATATATGCGGCTCCCAACCAAACTGCGGCAGATATTTGGCAAACTTCAGCCAGCGCTGCACGCCCGCCCCGCCGGAGGGCGGCCAATAATATGTTATGATCAGGACCTTTTTCACGGGTGATGTTTGATTTGAGATTTCTTAATGTTTGATTTGGGATTTTTGATGTATGCCAAATCCTAAATCAAAACCGTGATACAACTATTCTTTAAATTCATCTTCAAGTTCTTCGAGCGCGTCTTCATTACGTCTGAACGACCAATAAACGGCACCAACGAAGAGCAACAAAACCAGAACGGAACCGATTAGCGAAATGGTTTTTCCGGTATAATACGACTGCGGCTCAAAACGGAATTCCACCACATGCTTTCCCGCAGGAATCTTCATTGTCCGCAATACATAATCGGCCCGGGCATAGTCCACTTTTTGGCCATCCAGATAGGCGTTCCAACCGTCTTTGTAATAAATTTCGGAGAACACAGCCAGCTGATCGGTAGCGGCATCGGTTTCATATTTCAGATAATTAGGCTGATAATGCACCAGCTTTATGGTAGCCGAAGGATCAAATGTAAAATTATAATCTCCGAGATAATCCTTAAAACGCTTGTCGATAACCGCGGCTTGCTGCGGGCGGAAACGGAATATCATTGTGGCCTCAAATTGTTTCTTAGCCAAGGTATTGCCTCCGGGCACACCGCTCAAATCAATAAAGTTGGAATCCGTATTCGCCGGATCGTTACCGAAAATATAGCTTACGCCCTGCTCCATTGGGAATTTGCTTAAATCAAAGCGTTGATCGTTTCCATTTACCCCTTTCACCACAATATCCGTGGTTTGAATAATGGTATCCAAGCTTTCCATCGGACGGCCAAATACTTCCAGGGCATCATTGGGGGTCAGCATCTTTACGGCCAATACATTCCCCAGGTGAATAATTTCCTGATCGGGACCGGGTACCCATTTGATATAATGCACAAACCAGGCAGGGCCTAAGCGACCGGGGTTTTGTTGCGCCATAGGGCCTTGCGGACCGCGCACAATAAAATATTTGGTATTCAGCATATTGATTACCTCCATATTCGACTTGCCCAAATGGTGGTCGATCAAATCCTGATAGCGACGCAATTTCGCCCCGTGATAACCGCCAATGGACTTATGGAAATAGGAAGTTCCGGCATCATTCCACGGGCTTACCGTAGTATTAAACACACGGTAGTCGGGCTCTTTGTCCTGCATAATCTGCAAATCGGCCTGAGAGGGCTGATAGGGTTGGCGGACAAAATTCTGACGTTTGAAGTTCGTTTCATTCAGATAGCGGCGATCCACCGGAACCATATCCAACAAAATCAGTACTGCAAAAATACCCGCCAATGCCTGCTTTGGCAACTTTTTCATTCCATAAACGAAAAGTACGGCTGCGGAAATCAGGATAAAGAAGAAACTGCGCAGGGCATCACTTTTAAATAATGTTATGCGCACCTCCTCAATCTCATTAAACAAATCCTGATAGGCCGGATTTTGCGCCATCAATTCCAGCATCTGGCCGCGTTCGCGCTCGCTCAGAAAATCGAAAAACACGGTGGGCATCAGGTAAAACAAGAGGGAAACTCCCGCTGTCAAGCCCAAAGAAATATAAAACTCCTTACTTTTTTCTTTAATTAGCTCCGGCCGCTTATATACTTCGTACAATGCCAGAAAAGCCAGCAATGCCATCGCGAGCTGGGCGATGACCAATATCATCGAAACGGTTCGAAACTTATTGTATCCCGGGAAATAGTCGAAGAAAAGGTCGGTAAACCACATCATATTGTGGCCCCAGGAAAGGAAAATAGATAATAGCGTTGCGGCCAATAATACCCAGCGCAAACGCCCGCGGACAATAAACAAACCAAAAATAAAGAGGAAGGTCACTATAGCACCGACATAAACCGGGCCCGAAGTAAAGGGCTGATTGCCAAAGTAGCTTGAAGCCTGTGCCACATTTTTCTTAAAATTAAGGCCGGGCGTATTATTGAGCGCGTCTTTGGCATATGTGCCAATCGGGCTGCTGGCACCACCGTTGGCATTGGGAATCATCAGCGTGGCCGTTTCCCCTTTGCCGTAGCTCCAGCGCGTAGCGTAATCTTTATCCAATCCGGCGGATTTCACTTTATGGTGAAAACTCAGTTCCGATTTACCGCGAATGGTATATTTGGCATATTCCAAAGTGGTCATATAACTGCCGGCATTGGTAGCCAGGGCCAATATCAATCCGATAACCAAAACACCTACCGCTTTGAAGAAATGCGGAAGCTGTTTTTCTTTTACCGCTCCATAAAACTCAACGATTCCGTAAATCAAAATTATCAAACCCAGATAATACGTTATTTGCGGATGGTTGGCATATAATTCCAAAGCCATAAAAAAGGTGAATAAGGCACCGCCCAGCAGATATTTTTTAGTCTTGAAGGTATAAATCACAAAGGCCAGAACAGGCGCCATATAACCGATGGCGTGCGCCTTGGAGTTGTGGCCCGCCTCGAGGATAATGATAAAATAAGACGAAAAGGCAAAGGCCAGCGCCCCGACGATACTAAGCCAGGGATCGACGCCCAATACGAGCAAAAGAATAAAAAAGCCCACGGCATACAAAAAGAAATAATCGGCCGGGCGCGGCAAACTCAATCGAAAAATATAGCGGTCGATATACTGCATCAGGTTGGTTCCGTAATACACCGAAATTTGATAGGCCGGCATACCGCCGAACATCGAATTGGTCCACAAGGGTTCCTCACCGTTATGCGCTTTGCGGAAATCCACAATCTCTTTTGACATCCCCCTATGATGAATTATATCGCCCTGTCGCAACTGTTTGCCCTGAAACAAGGGATTAAAATAAAAGAATGTTACCACCAGAAAAATCAGGATTCCGGCTACATAAGGAATTAGTTTTTTTAAGTCTATATTCTTCATTGTAATTGTTTTTGTTCGTTTCTTTCAAAAAAAAATTTAAGGCCGTACTATTCCTCCACCTCTTCAAAATCCACATAATCACCCAGCTCGTCTTTTTTGGCCGATTGGTTTTGCGGGCGGCTTTTAATATTCACCTCCCCTTCCCTGCGTTTTGCTTCATCGGGATCGATATGCGGGTTTTGCTCATAGAAGCGTTCCTGCGCCTTTTTCACATACCGCTTCGCGAAAAAAGGCAAGAGTATCCGTGTAAATATCCTGAAAAACAGGTACACAAATAATATAAATAAGAGTAAGTATTTCATAGTATTTATTGAATCTGCGAATATAATTAATTAAAAGTTTAGGCCGGATTTATAACGAGGCTTATGCATAATAATTATAGTCTTTTACTACCCGGTCGAGAAAGTCCTTAGGCAAAAGTTCCGGTTTCACATCCAGGACGGAAATAACACGTTCGTACAGCAAATCCATCATACGGTAACTATTGCTGCGATATGTTTTGGATATCACCTTTTTAATCAGCTCGATATCCTTACCGCTGAGTAAATCGATTTTGGAACGGCTTAGCAGCGGCAGATAGTTATCCTCCAACTCTACGGCAATCAACTCTTCATAACGCACCGGCTTTTCGATTTGAATCACAATGGTATCGGCGGCGATATCACCCAATCGCTGGCCTTTGGGATTAAAGGCCATCACAAACAAGCCCAGGCCCATAATCATATCCACAGGGCGCAAAAGTGCACGGATAAAATACTGATAGACACCCGCGCCCTCCCCACTCGACCGCACCACTTTAATCTGCAAAGCCATTTTCCCCAGGCTTTGTCCGCCGGTAGCCACTTCGAAAAAGAAATGATAAAAAAACCAGATAATACCCACGGTTACCAGGTAAACAGCCGTTACAGTATCCGTCATACCCAAAGGAGAAAGCAAATAATAGGCTCCGATTGTCAGTGCGATTTCAACAAGATAATCCAAAAGAATGGCAAGAATACGGCGGCCTATTCCGGCTTTTTCGGTCAATAAAATTACATTTTGTGTGGTGTTAATCGAAATTAAATCCATAATTTAGTGCCGTAAATGAATGAGATCCGCTTCATAAAACAAAATGGAAAACGTTGGAAAGAGTTTGAATCTTTTCTGACAAAAAAGTCTGCCGTAAACCCTGACCATCTGGCCCAACTTTACGTCGAACTTACAGACGACTTATCGTACAGCCAGACGTATTTCCCTCGAAGCAAAACTACAAAATATCTGAACCAACTTACACTTGAAGCGCATCAAAACATTTTCAAACGAAAAAAAAAGACCGGCAGCGGCTTGATAAACTTTTTTGTTCGAGAATATCCATTGGTGCTGTATCGCCGGCGCAAACAGCTGCTTTATTCCTTTTTGATTATTTTGGTTTCGGCACTAATCGGCGTTTTCTCCTTAAGCCGCGACCAGGATTTCGCACGGCTGATTTTGGGTGACGCCTACATAAATACCACACTGGACAACATAAACAGCGGCGACCCGATGGCGATATATAGAGACAACAGTCCTTGGGGAATGTTTTTACGAATTGCCTGGAATAATATCAAAGTTGCTTTTTTTGCCTTTGCCGGCGGAATATTATTTTCCATCGGAACCTTTATCATATTGTTTCAAAACGGAGTGATGCTGGGCGTTTTTCAATATTTCTTTTTCAAAAAAGGATATGCGCTGCTGTCGATGTCGGCCATTTGGATGCATGGAACCATCGAGATATTTTCCATTATTGTAGCCGGTGCAGCAGGGCTGGTAATGGGCAACAGCTTTTTGTTTCCCGGCACCTACACACGCGCTTACAGTTTGCGCAAAGGAGCCAAAGAGGGCAGTCTGATGGTCGCAGGATTAATCCCATTTTTTATTATCGCCGCCTTTATTGAGAGTTTCCTGACATATTTATATATGGAGTCACTGCTATTGGACTGGACAATTATCGGAGGTTCCATGCTGCTCATTATCTGGTATTTTTTTATGTATCCGTCTTACGTAAACCGAAAAGTAAACAATGGATAGCCGGCATAAAATAAATTTTTACCAAGACCGGAACTTCGGCGATATCATTACCGTTACCTTCGATTTCATTGCCCAGAATATCCAAATCATTTTGCGTTTGCTGCTTCGCGTGGCCATGCCGCTGCTTGTCCTGGGCTTTATCATTACAGGACTTTCATTTTATCAAATCGTGGCGCATAATGGCGGCATTTCGCGGGGGTGGATGAGCTTTGTCGGCATCTTGATTTTCATCGCCGGAATGTTTTTGTACTATTTCTCCATTATGTATATGATGCTCGAATACGACCGTGTGGAACATCCGGACCAAATTGACCTCAGCCGGATATGGCACAATACCTTAAAACACCTAAAGCGCTTTCTCGGCGTATCCATACTGACGGCCCTGATTATTACTTTCTCCTATCTCTTTTTTATCCTACCCGGAATTATCTTATACGTTTTTTTCTCAATG
The DNA here is from genome assembly GCA_964442545.1 of uncultured Prolixibacteraceae bacterium. Lineage (GTDB taxonomy): Bacteria > Bacteroidota > Bacteroidia > Bacteroidales > UBA1556 > UBA6267. The sequence goes on from CAYUAN010000252.1 coordinate 6,199, forward strand.
GTTTATCAAGTCATCGTATTCGAAGACGCAAAAGCATCACAGGCTCTTTCAAGAAGTTTCGGCATTGTTGGCGGCAACTGGTGGCGCACTTTTTTCCTGACCTTGATTCTTATCCTTATCCAGATTTTATTCAATTATCTGGCCGATGCCCCGGTCTATCTTGCCGCTATGTTCGGGCTGATTGATTTTTCAGGGTCCATCAGTGCATTTAATCAAAACTTACCGCTGTATAAATGGATTTTATACGGCATTTATTTCTTTATCCAATATATCATTCTGGTAATTCTGGGCATTATCAGCATAATCGGAACGACTTTCCTGTATTTTTCCATACGCGAACAAAAAGAAAATGCGGGCTTAATCAGAGAAATCGAGGCAATCGGAACCCATTCAAATGAGGAGGACGACTATGACTATTAGAAAACACCTTGGGTACTTGTTGTTGCTGCTTATACTTTGGACGGTACAGGCACCGGAGGCCTTTGCCCAAAAAGCGCCTCAACACCATTTCGATCAGGAGAAAATGAACAAATACCGCAACAGCCGCGATTTCTTCTATGTGGAAATGAATGTAAACCAGGAAGACTATTACGATATCCTGCGGAGTTATTTATTCCGGGCTTTAAGTGATATTTTCGATTCCCGCACCTCCCGTTTTATTGCCGATAATTTCGAATACATCATTATCGGTATCGTGCTGCTCATTATTTACTTCAATCGCAAAAAATTTAAGTTCGACAAGATATTTATCAAAAACAAAGAGGCCTCCAAAATTATCCTGGACTTTGACGAGGAAAATATTGAAGAAGTGGATTTTGAGGCCCTGATCAAAAACGCCTTGCTCAACGGCAATTACAAACTGGCCATCCGCTATCAATTTTTGGATGTGCTGAAACGGCTGAGCAATGCCGGCATTATTGAATGGCAACCTTATAAAACCAATTACGAGTACCTGCTGGAAATCAAAAAAGGGGAACTGCGCAATCATTTCCGCAAAGCGGCTTTGGTGTTCGACTATATCTGGTACGGAAATCTTGAATTAAGCCCCGAAGACTACCGGGAAAGCCTGGATGAGCTCAAAATGATTAAACAAAAACTGCCGGACGCATGAAAGGATTGAAGGCATACGGACTTATTATTGTGAGTATGGTGCTACTGTACTTATTCCTGGAGTGGGCTGCCCCGCGTTCTGTATCGTGGGATTCGGACTACAGTCCCAACAGCAAGGATCCTTACGGCACCTGGGTTTTCAGGCAACGAATACAAGATTTGTTTCCCGGACATAAGGTAAACTCCAACAGTAAAAACTATTATAAACTCTGGCTTAAGGATAAAACCTATAACCACAATCTGATTATCATCCGCGACGCGATTTGGACGGACAAATCCACCATTGCCGCTTTATTGCGTTTTGTCCGGCAAGGCAATACCGTATTTATCTCCACTTCATACCTCAACCGCACTTTATCCGACACCCTGGGCATAAACCGGCAATATATACCCTATATGAGTGATGAGCATGTGGTAAAATGCACCCTAAAAGAATTTCCGAAAAATACGGGATATTTCATCCAAAAAAATGAAACCTATTATTTGGACGTCGATGCTGCGAGATTTCCTGTAAAGATTTTGGGAAACAATAAGGGACCTAATTTTCTACGATTCAGAATCGGGAAAGGATACCTGTATATGCACTCTTCGCCCAGGGCATTTACCAACTACCCCTTGTTGAGAGGAGAAACAGACAAATATGTGGAAGCCGTGATGGCGTATCTGCCTCAACAGGATGTTTACTGGGATGTATCACTCGACAAAACAACCGAGCAAGATATTGAAGAAGAGCGCGAAATAAAAGAGCTGCTGAAAGACCCGATGATGAAAATCGCTTATTATTTGGCCCTCGGACTCTTTTTACTTTTTATTATTATCAAAATCAAGCGGGAGCAGCGGGCTATTCCGGTGGTGGAGCCGCCACGGAACGATTCGCTGGCATTGGCGGGCAGCGTTACCCAACTGTATTTGCAAAACAATAATCATAAACCCATAGCCGATAAAATTATCCGGCATTTCTTCGATTATATTCAAAACCGTTATTATTTGAGCTATCGTACATTAGACCGGCAATTTATCGAAAAGCTAAGCAAGAAATCAGGTATTGATATGCAAACGGTATCGCAATTGATTCAACTGATTCAACAGATACGGGAATCGGAATATATCGACGATAATACCTTATTATTACTAAACGACCGCATAGAAAAATTCAAGAACAAAAAAGCAAAATCATAGCATATGGAAAATCAAGAGCAAAATTTAGAACCTATGGAAAACAGTGTACCGCAAGGCCCCCCACCCGTTCCCTCGGAAACGGAAAACGAGCAAAGCACCGCTGTTGAAGAAAGCGCGGAACAGTCAAAAACATCAATCGAAGAGGAGATTCTTCGCACCCGCATCGATCTGGCCCCCTTTGCCGCCAAGATAGAGGAGATACGCGCGGAAATCGGGCGCTTTATCGTAGGCCAGGAGCAAATGGTGGACTTACTGATTATCGCGCTGCTGTCGGACGGACACGTATTGATTGAAGGTGTGCCCGGTGTGGCAAAAACCATTACCGCACGTATCTTGGCCCGCACCATCGACACGGGCTTCAGCCGCATTCAGTTTACGCCCGACCTGCTGCCATCGGATATTATCGGAACTTCGATTTTTAACGCCCAGACCGGAAAATTCACCTTCAGCAAGGGTCCTTTGTTTTCGAATATTATCCTGGCGGATGAGATAAACCGCGCCCCCGCCAAAACGCAGGCGGCCCTGTTTGAAGCTATGGAAGAACGTCAGATAACCGCCGACGGAACCACCTACAAGCTGGAAGACCCCTTTATTGTTTTGGCCACACAAAACCCGGTGGACCAGGAAGGAACCTATCGTTTGCCGGAGGCGCAAATCGACCGCTTCCTGTTTAAGGTTGTGGTGGATTATCCCTCATTGGACGAGGAAATAAAAATCATCAGCGATTTTCATAAAAGGCGCAAAAATATCGATGTGAACGATGTGCGCAAGATTATCACCCGCCAGGAACTGAAAGAGCTGCGCGAAAAGCTGGGCGAGGTATATGTGGAGGAACGTCTGATACGCTATATAGCGCAGATTGTGGAGTCCACGCGCGATAACCCAAACTTCTTTCTCGGGGCCTCGCCACGGGCATCGCTGGCCATCTTACACAGCGCCAAGGCCTTTGCGGCAATGAACGGACGCGACTTTGTCAGTCCGGACGACATCAAATTTGTGGTGCCGCACATTATGATTCACCGCATTATCCTGAGCCCGGAGAAAGAAATCGAGGGCATCGAATCCATGGAATATATCCGTGAAATATTAACCGAAATAGAAATCCCGAGGTAGTGAAGTTGTTGCGTTCCATATATTTCCACAGCCGCTTTTTCATCATCGGCCTTTTGGTGATGAGCCTCTTCCTTATTGCGGTATTTGTACCGCAGGCGGAAACAATTGCCTTTTTTGCTCTGGGCATTTACGGCGGGCTTATCATCACCGATTTGGCGATGCTGTTTTCGAGTCGCAAAGGTGTGGAGGCGGAACGTATTATGGCCGCACGCTTTTCCAACGGGGATGAAAATCCTGTGCGTATCCGGCTGAAAAATCATTATAAACACAAAATCAATTTGCGGGTAATTGACGAGCTCCCGCCCCAATTCCAAATCCGTGATTTCAATTATATGGTGAAAAATCTGGCACCGGGGCAAGGCAAGGAATTTTCGTACAAACTGCGCCCGGTAAGTCGTGGCGTTTACCGTTTCGGGCGGATAAATGTGTTTGTAAAAAGTCGCCTGGGCCTGCTCGAGCGCCGCTTTTTCCTCCCGGCGGAAACCGATGTGGCGGTATATCCTTCGTTCCACCGGCTGAAGGATATCGAGCTGCTTTCGTTTGCCGAAATGCGCAACCTGCTGGGCTTGAAAAAGATTCGCCATATCGGCTATAATAAGGAGTTTGAGCAAGTAAAGGATTATGTTATCGGGGACGAAATCAAGCACATCAACTGGAAGGCTACGGCACGGAAAAACCAATTGATGGTCAATCAGTTTCAGGATGAAAAATCGCAACATATTTACGCCATCATCGATATGGGCCGTAATATGAAAATGCCCTTCAACGGGATGACTTTGCTCGATTATTCCATAAACGCCGCCCTGGCCCTGAGTCAGATTATCCTGAAAAATACCGACCGCGCGGGGCTGATTACCTACAACCGGAAAGTACACAGCGCCCTGGCCGCCGAAAAGCGAAACAATCAACTGCAACTGATGCTCGAAACACTGTATCAGCAGAAGACCCGCTTTGCCGAATCATCGCTTGAGCAGGTATATTCGTTTATCAAAAACCATGTAACCCAACGGAGCCTGTTGATTTTCTTTATCAATTTCGAAAGTACCTACAGTCTGAAACGTTACCTGCCGATGTTTATCCAGCTCCATAAAAACCATCTGGTTTTATTGGTTAGTTTCAAAAATACGGACTTGGAAAAAGTGAGCAAGGCCCCCGCCCAATCATTGGAAGAGGTTTATCTGAAAACCGTTTCGGAGCAGTTCTTGTTCGAAAAGCGGATGTTTTTGAAAGAGCTCCGGCGTTACGGTATCCAGACGCTTTATACCGCCCCGGAAAATCTTACCATTAATACCATTAACAAATATCTGGAGATTAAAGCGCGGGGAATGTTGTAGGATTGAATGCCGGTAAACGGAATCAATGAGGGAATAAATAGCTATTACCCATTTTGATGCACTGAGTTCTATTCGTTAGTTTTTTCTTTTTTTTAGAAAAAAGAAAAAACTCTACCTACCGATAGGGAAAATCTAAAGCTTTAAAGCCATGATTTTTGATGATGATAATTCCAATAGTACCGCAAAATTTCCCGGCGAGAAAAATGCGGGAAGCATTAACTGGAAAATTTACCCTAATCCCGTCGGGGACAGCAAATCTGTAACCGTAGCCTACCAAACCACAAGGAGATCCGCGGTTGAGTTAAAACTCTTCAGCATCCGGGGCACATTAATCAGTTCGAAAAGCATCAACAACGATGAGCCCGGATATTTCACCTATCGCATCAGTACCGAAAATCTAAGCAGAGGTACTTATTATATTAGCATTAGACTTAATGATTATATGGAGAGTAAATTGTTGCTTATACCTTAAATAAAAATGCCGAAGATTAAAATCTCCGGCATTTTTCTGCTTGTGTCAGCATTTATAATTATGTGTTATGGTATTTTCAATCTCAATTCCGATGCGGCAAAATCCGTGGTGCTTCCATAGTCCACCACACCGAGTATGGAATATTCACCCGGAGGGAAATCTTTAGGCAGCGTAAACAATATCTCGCGGAAACCATCCGGAAGAATCGTAAAACCTTTCCCTTTTATGCGCATATTTTCTCCTGTTTTCAAGTTTGTGATATCCAGATAGGGCGCACAATCAGCAATAGCATCACCGGTATTTTCCACTTCGATACGCAAATGCAACAGGGAATCGGCTACCGTGGAATCGCGATAGAATTTCCGCACGCTTACTTCCTTAAACACTACAGCCGGCGGTGTTTGGAACACATGAATGCCAAACTGAAAACTTTGAACAATCTGCATTCCCACAGTTTTGGAATTTCCTCCAGGAGGCGCTTTACGCTCAATGGCTGATTTTACAACTATAATTCCCCAGCGAACCGTATTGGCATCCGGTGTATTGGGCAATTGCAACAATATTTCCACATCCTTGGTTTCGCCCGGTCCCACTTCGAAGAATGAAGGAGAAGCCGACAGCCAGCGTGCCAATCCGTGCTCGGCATCCATATTGGTATCAATCTTGGTTTTCCCACGATTTCCCGGTGAGCTGAAGTTCGCGAAGGTTACCGTAAACGATTCGGTGGTTTTGCCGCTATTGGTTACATGAATGGTCTGGCTTTTATACCCCCCGGGAGCCACTTTAAAATACAGGCGCGAAGGCGAAACGGATGTTCCGCGTTGTGCTTGTAATAAAGGCAATGCCGCAAAAATCAGCAACATACTTAAAATACTTCTCTTCATTTTCATTATTCGTTTATTTTTATTCATTTAACCGGTACTGCCGTACAATCATTTTCAGTCCGGGATATTGTTTCTTTAATTCATCAAGGCGCGATTTGGCTTCCTCTTGTGTGTCAAATTTACCGATGGCGTAATGATACAATCCTTCGAACTGCACTTCGTACACCTGTGTTACGCCGGGAATAAAGGATTCGAAGAAGGCTCCGTCGAGTTTTGCCGGCGATGTCTTAATCTCGATGCGATAAGCCTCGCCTTCGGCAGCAGCATCAAAGGGCGCAATATTAACCGAGCCGGTATTCTTCTCGGAAACCGTATTGCCAAACACCATAGATTTCGGTGCTGCTTCAGGATAACCGTATTTTTGCAAGGTCTTAGCCAGTTTTTTCGCCGGGCCTTTCTTGGAGAAAGAATCGGAGATATATAAATATTTTCCATTCGGACCCACAATACAACGCACATTGGTTACCCCGGCCAAGGTGTCGAAATCCGTTTTATGTCGGCGCGGGCCTTCGGCGGAATACAATTGCACTACCCAAACTTTTCCTTGTTCGTCCGGCTCGACAACAGGCACATAATTCGAATCCTGAAGCTGAGCATATTGCTCGGCAGGTTTGGCTTTTTCCGCAGCTTTTTGATTGCGTCTGATGGGCAAATAGGAAATATCGCCACCGGATAAGCGCATATTTCTTTGTTTTTCGATTAAGTAAAAACTAACGTTATAATCCTCAAACTCCTTATTAATATTTACGGGAATATTGTTTTGCAAAAACTCAAAGCGGTTTCCGACGGCAGCCTCGTTGATAATAATCCGGTAATTTCCGTTAGGCACATAAAGGGCAAAATTTCCGCGCTCATCTGTCAGCGTGGTAAACGTACGTCCATCATCATCATTCATCGCCGTAACACGAATACCGCTAAGCTCCGGCATTTTGTCCGAACCGAACCGTGCCCGTTCAAACAATATTCCACCGCTGATGCGTGCCCCTTTACTCAAAGGAATATAAACGGTTTTATCGTGGTCGATATTCCGGTAAAATGTTTTGCCGTCAAACCAGCCGCCCATTGATGATAAAGGCCGGGCCGTAATCACATATTCTCCGCGGGGCACATTCAAATATTCCACTTCTCCTTTTTTATCGGTAACCAGGTCGAAAACTTCCTGTTGGCCGTTCGGCGAATTAGGATTGGCATAGTATTCTTGGCCGGTGGCATCTTTTTTCGAAAAATGAATCAACATATCACCGATACCCTGCTCATTCAAATCCTTTTTACCATTACCATTCATATCACGAAAAGCCACCACTTTCACCTTGCAGTTGCCCGTAACACCAATCGGAATATTTACATTGAATTTTACTCCTGCACCAATTTCGAATTGGTTAATCACACTGGCTTCCACCACTTCCTCCCGCGGTTGTCCGCCCGGGCCAGCAGGCAATTCGCGTATATGTTCGCCTTCGCCGTAAAGAATATAGCGTGCGTAAAAGCTAAAACGAAAGCCGCTATTGGCATAGTAAAACAACTCGGGGCGCGTATTCAACTGATGCCGGCTGTTTATAGTGGTAAAATAATAGTTCAGGTTGATGTTCAACTTCATTTTATTATGCAAAAACCACCAGTCGTAATATATGTTCGCATATAGTTTCTGAGGGTTAATCTCATTTTCCAAATACATCATCTGCTCAATCTGATAATACGGGCCATAATAATAACGGATATTCGACTGCAGAAACTTATAGCGAATAGATGCACGCACATAAGAAACAAAGATATTACCCAGGTCAGGACGCTGCGGGAAAGCCGTGTATCCCATAAACAAATTTGTGTAAAACTTGAAATTTCCGGTTGAACGTAAACGGTATTCCATAATCATTCCGCCCGTGTTGGCATCCACCATATTCGATTCTATGGTGTAATAAGTCGGCTGAAAAATAAATAAGCTTTTCTTGTTGGTATAAAACAACTTGGCATTATAATTTGTCTGAATATTATAGATATCATCGCGTTGAATTACACCCTGCGCATAAATTATCGGCTCAAAATCGAAGAAATAGCCCGAAAGTTCCAGCGTATAATTTTTGTTAAAGGTATAGCGCACAGCCGGTGAGACAGACAGAACACCACGCATCGGCGAGTAGTTTTCTGTCGAATACTGGCCATTCATATTTACGTTTATTTTATTAAAATTCCCGGTATATCCTGCGCGAAGATTAAAACCGGTAACCGTTTTTTCGGCACCCGGAGTCCAGTAGTGCCATTCGCTACTATATCCGCCTCCCAAGCGGAAACTGTGATTCCTTGTCAAGCGATAATTCAGATTGGTTGTAATCAAATCGCCCCGCACTTTCGACAAGGTATTATCAAATCGTTGATAATAATTATCCCAAAAAATCTTATTGTTTTGATAGCGATGGAAAAATCCATAGCCCCATGAATCAGCCTTTTCCCATAGTTTCGGGCGTTTAACATAAAGCGCTCCGATATTATTATTGCGAACGTTAACCGATGCTTTCACCCCTTTTCCGGAGAGCATGCTGCCCGAACGGTTTGCCCCGATATCACCTAGCTCAACACTAAAGCGTTTATTAAAATAACCCACATATTGATAGTTGCCCATAAATGAATTTAAATCCATTTGATTTTGAATAAAATTGGCCTGGAAATAATAGTTTAACATTCCGTTATACTTTGTAAAATTACGATGGCCGTAAAGATAAAGGGCCGCATAGGTACGGTTCGACATCAAATCGTAGAAGTTTGCTTCCACGGTTAGCGGTAGGGCATTCCGCTTGGTTTCTTTTATTTTTGTAGTATTATTGAGTTGTAGAAAATCGATGGTGCCACTCCATGATTTATTCCCGCCTTTGCCCGATTTTTCGTTCAGCACCCGTATTTTCGCACGGTATCTTTTGTTTTGGTACTTATTCAGTTCGGTAGGACCTTCGGGCAACATTTCGCCACGGTGCAAACGAGCACTAAAGCGAAGCGTGGTATCCTGTCCGGCAGCAACCAAAACCGAACGGGTAATTTGTGTTACATCATTTCCATCCCGGTCAAGGAGGTAAATTTCTTTTTCAGGCATCACCCTGACTTGTAAATATTCATCTGAATTTCCGGTATTGGAAATAATCAGTTGAAAACTTGCCGTATCCGTTTCATTACGGAAATAAACTTTATTGCTGTTGGTGTAGGCATGCCATTCCGAACGTTTTTCTACCACCACATACCACATGGCGTTGGTCACGGTAAACGACTCGGTTGAGATAAATGCATTGACTACATAATTGGTATTTCCGGTTAGATTAACCGCCGGATGAACGCGCACCGGAACAAATAATGAGTCTCCGGGTTTCAATTCTATATCCTGAATTGTTTGGGCAAACAATTTCCATCCCGCAGGAGGAGAAATTTGCAATTTAAGCGACATCTTTTTGCGCGTCATATTTTTGATGCGAAGCACATTAGATGCCAATTGATTGGATTTAATTTTCGTCCGTTCCTTCAGAAAAGTCATTTGTATCCCATAGGCATTCACATGAAGGGTTTTGCCGCCGCTTTGGGCAAAACCGCCAAGGGAGATTAAACAAAAGATGATAAAAATATGTAGCTTTTTTATCACAGTTTTTTCTTTGGAGTTACAAATCCTGGATTAAGATATAATCAATCCGCAATGAATACAATCCCGGACGTAAACTAAAGCCGGGAACAATTTTCAGATCAACATTAAATTTATAGCAATTAGGATTTGTCGAATAATTTCCGGGGGTGTTGGTACCCACTGCCGGACAGCTTACCGCAGCATCCGGAGCTGAGGCCGTACCTATAATATAAGTAGGTGTGCTAATA
>CAYUAN010000253.1:0-2933 GCA_964442545.1 uncultured Prolixibacteraceae bacterium
TTTATTAAAGGCCCTGCGGTACTTAATTTTCAGAAACATCTGGAGGAATATCTTGATGTGAAACATGTTATTCCCTGCGGAAACGGAACCGACGCCCTGCAGGTGGCCATGATGGCCCTGGGACTAAAGCCCGGCGATGAGGTTATTACCACTTCTTTTACCTTTATCGCTACGGCGGAGGTTATCGCCCTGCTCGGCCTGACGCCCGTTTTGGTGGATGTCAATCCGGATACCTATAATATCGACCCGGCTTCGGTACGTAAAGCCATTACCGCTAAAACCAAGGCGATTGTTCCGGTTCATTTGTTCGGGCAAAGTGCTCCGATGGAAGAAATTCTTGAAATTGCCCGGGAGTTTAATCTGTTTGTGATTGAGGATAATGCTCAGGCCATTGGCGCCGATTATATTTTTAATGACGGCAGCCGTAAGAAAACGGGAACCATCGGGGATGTGGGCTGTACGTCTTTCTTTCCTTCGAAAAATCTTGGTGCCTATGGCGATGGCGGGGCGGTATTTACCAATGATGATGCATTGGCGGAGCAACTGCGCGCCATTGTGAATCACGGAATGAAAGTGCGCTACTACCACGATTATGTGGGGGTGAATTCCCGTTTGGACAGCATACAGGCCGCAATTTTGGACGTGAAGTTAAAGCATTTGGATGCATATTGTGATGCCCGGCGCCGTGCAGCGGATTATTACGATAAGGCCTTTGCAAATCATCCCAAATTGAAAACCCCTGCGCGCTACGATAAATCAACCCATGTCTTTCACCAATACACCTTGGTTACATCGGGTGTGGACCGTGATGCGCTGAAAGCTTTTCTGGCGGAAAAAGGTATCCCGATGATGGTGTATTATCCCGTTCCTTTGCATATGCAAAAGGCCTACCGCGACCCGCGCTATAAAGAAGGTGATTTCCCGGTTACGGAGGACCTGGCGAAACGTGTAATTTCATTGCCGATGCATACCGAACTGACGGAAGAACAATTAGCTTATATTACTTCCAAGGTGTTGGAATTTTTAAATAAATAATTATGGAAAAAAAGTATTTTGCCCACGAAACCGCGGTGGTGGATGAGGGCTGTGAAATAGGAGAGGGCGTAAAGATCTGGCACTTCTCGCATATAATGAGTAATTGTGTGATTGGCGACCATTGTAATATTGGACAAAATGTGGTCGTTTCTCCCGAGGTTATTCTGGGGAAAAACGTGAAGATTCAGAACAATGTATCCATCTATACCGGCGTGATTTGCGAGGACGATGTGTTTCTCGGCCCTTCAATGGTATTTACCAATGTGACGAATCCCCGTTCGGGTGTCAATCGCCGGGGGCAATATTCTAAAACCGTTGTGAAAAAAGGGGCCTCCATCGGAGCAAATGCCACCATCGTTTGTGGCCATGATATCGGGGAATATGCTTTTATCGGCGCGGGTGCCGTGGTAACGAAAACGGTTCCGGCATATGCCCTGGTGGTGGGTAATCCGGCTCGCCAAATCGGTTGGATGAGTGAATTTGGCCATCGCCTGAATTTCGATGAAAACGGAATTGCCGTTTGTCCCGAGAGTGGCGAAAAATATGAGTTGAAGGAGAATAGGGTTCGTAAAATTTCTTAATTAATTTTTGGATATGAAAAATTTCGGATTAATCGGCGCAGCAGGCTATATCGCGCCACGACATATGAAAGCCATCAAGGAAACCGGTAATAATCTGGTAGCCGCTTTGGACCGTTTTGACAGTGTGGGAATTATTGACAGTTATTTTCCGGAGGCTGATTTTTTTACCGAGCCCGAGCGCTTCGACCGGCATTTGGATAAGTTGCGGCGGAGAAATTCCAATAAAATAGATTTCGTATCTATATGTTCGCCAAACTATCTGCACGATTCGCATATCCGTTTGGCCTTACGCAATGATGCCGATGCCATTTGTGAAAAGCCACTAGTGTTAAATCCGTGGAATATAGATGCTTTGCAGGAGATTGAAAAGGAAACCGGACGGAAGATTTACAATATTCTTCAATTACGTCATCACCAGGCAATCATTGACTTGAAAAAGAAAATCGAAGAAGGCCCGCAGGATAAAATCTATGATATTGATCTTACCTATATCACCAGTCGCGGGCGCTGGTATTTTATCAGTTGGAAAGGAGATATGCAGAAGTCGGGCGGTGTGGCAACCAATATCGGGGTGCACTTTTATGATATGCTGACCTATATCTTTGGTGATGTGCGCGGCAATACGGTGCATTATGCCGATCCGCATACTACGGCGGGTTTACTTAAGCTTGAGCGGGCCAATGTGCGATGGTTCCTGAGTGTGGACGATTCCAATCTCCCGGCTGATGTGGTGGCCAAAGGACAAAGAACCTTCCGTTCCATTACCGTTGACGGTGAGGAGATTGAGTTTAGCGGTGGTTTTACCGATTTGCATACTGTTAGTTATGAGCATATCCTTGCCGGTAAAGGTTTTGGACTGGAGCACGCGCGTAAAAGTATCGATATCGTGCATCATATCCGTAATTCCAAGGCCATCGGCCTGCGCGGGGATTATCATCCTTTCCTGAAGAATATGAAGAAATAGTTCGTTAAACCATATAGGGCATATAAGTTTGGATTGGTTCACTGTGTTCCTCTGTGTGCAATACTGTGTGCCACTGTGGAATCTTTTCGGGCTTTTTAAACATTAAGAAATTAAGGGTAATTAAGTGGCTGTTGCACAAAGGGCGCAAAGAAGACACGGAGTTTCACAAAGATTTTTGGGAACCATATAAGGTATATAAGGGCATATAAGTTAAAGATTGTCATTGTGTTACTCTGTGTACAACACTGTGTAACTCTGTGGAATTTATTCACGATAATCATGGTAGCTGTTGCACAAAGGACACGAAGAAGACACGGAGTTGCACAAAGGTTTTTATCATTGAATTTGTTGCG
>CAYUAN010000254.1:0-5017 GCA_964442545.1 uncultured Prolixibacteraceae bacterium
TGGACTCGGGCATTGAAAAAGCCAGCACCATTCACAGCTTTTTCGACCCGATGATCAGCAAGCTGATTTGCTATGCCGACGACCGGGCCATTGCCCGCGAGCGTTTGCTCCAGGCCTTGAAAGAATTTATCGTGCACGGCATCAAAAGCAATATTCCCTACCTGATAGAGATGCTGAACCATAAGGCGTTTATTGAGAATAAAATTTCCACGAAATTCTGTGATGAGCGCACGGACGAGATTTTGGAGGCCATTGAGGAATCCAAAAAATCGGCGGATATCAGGCATTTGGCCGCAGGCTATTTTATTTACGATATGCATATGCGCAAAACCGGCGGCAATCATATTTGGAACCATATCGGCTATTGGCGCGTGCTCATGGAAAACGAGGTGCAAGCCGGAACGGATATATTTAAGCTGAAGTTCCGGGAAATAAAGCATCCGCGCTATAATCTGGAGCTGGACGGCACGGATTTGCAAGCCGAAGTGAAAGAAATCGGGCCGCACTATTTACGCATCAATATAAACGGGCATTGCCGCAAGTTTTATCTGTCGCAGGATAAAGAGGGCGTGAATTATCTGTCGTACAACGGAAATATTTACGAGTTTTCGCGCCCGGACCAATTGGTAGAGCAAGAGGTTTTCGTTTCCAACGAAGATGCCAAAGGCGGCAACAATATCAAATCGCCGATGCCGGGCAAAGTGATTAAGCTGCATGTGGCCGCGGGCGATCAAGTAAGCAAAGGCGACACCCTGATTGTTGTGGAAGCCATGAAGATGGAAAACAATCTGAGCGTTCATCGCGATGCCGTAGTGGCCGAGGTTAAAGTCGGCGAAGGCGATATGGTGGATAATTCGCAGGTGCTGATTGTTTTGGAACCGGAAGAGGAAGCGGAATAAATTTATTGCGATAGTGTAGGCTGCGATTCATGAATCGCAGCCGCAACGAATCGCACCAACAGAAAATAACGGATAGATTTTTTATATTAGCGACAAAAGCAAAACAACATTATTAAACCACAATAAGACATAAAATATGGATTTTGAATTAACGGAAATACAAAGAATGATTCGCGAGACGGTACGCGATTTTGCGGAACGCGAAATCAAGCCGGTAGCACAAGAGCTCGACGAGAACGCGCAGTTTTCGGTTGACCTGACCAAGAAGATGGGCGAATTAGGCTTATTCGGCATGTACCTGCCCGAGCAGTACGGCGGACAAGGAATGGATACCCTTTCGTACATTATCGCGGTAGAGGAAATCGCCCGCGTGGACGGTTCGCAGGCCGCCACATTGGCCGCCCACAACTCGCTGGGAATAGGCCCGATATATTATTACGGCACCGAAGAGCAAAAGATGAAATACCTGCCGCAACTATGCACGGGTGAAGCGCTTTGGGGATTCGGGCTGACAGAGCCGGAGGCCGGGTCGGATTCGCGGGGAACCAAAACCATGGCCAAGCTCGAAGACGGAAAATGGACCATCAACGGCTCCAAGATTTTTATCACCAATGCTTCCAGTGAAATATCGCTGGGTTCGACCGTGCAGGCGGTGACCAAAATCCACGAAAACGGCAAAAAAGAATATACCTGTATTTTGGTGGATAAGGATACGCCCGGTTTTAAGCGCGTAACGATGCACGGAAAAATGATGTGGCGCGCTTCGGATACGGCCGAGCTGTATTTCGACGATTGCGTAGTACCCGAAGATCATCTTTTGGGGGAAATCGGGGAAGGCTCGCACATTATGCTTTCCACCCTGGATAACGGCCGCCTGAGCATTGCCGCCATGGGGCTCGGACTGGCACAGGGCGCCTACGAAATGGCACTGAACTACGCCCGCGAGCGGAAACAGTTTGGCAAACCCATTTCGAAATTCCAAATCAACGCCTTTAAGCTGGCGGATATGGCCACCAAAATCGAGCTGGCGCGTAACCTGCTTTATAAGGCCTGCTGGCTGAAAGACAATAAAAAACCCTTTGCCAAAGAAGCGGCCATGTCGAAGCTGTATTGCTCGGAAATTGCCAAGCAGGTGGCCGACGAGGCCGTGCAAATCCATGGCGGTTACGGACTGATGAAGGATTATCCCATCGAGCGATTCTATCGTGACCAGCGCCTGTTGCAAATTGGCGAAGGAACCAGCGAAATCCAGCGATTGGTTATCTCGCGCTATATCGGCTGCTAAAAACAGCCGCGACAAATAAATGAAACGGAAAACTATAAAACGACAATATTATGAATAAGGTAGTAAAAAACGCAGCGGAAGCCATTAAGGACATCCCGGACGGAGCAACAATTATGCTTGGCGGATTCGGCCTTTGCGGCATTCCCGAAAATTGTATCAACGCCCTGTTCGAAAAGGAAGTAACAAATCTGACCTGCATCTCGAACAATGCGGGAGTGGACGGTTTCGGACTGGGAAAACTATTACGCAAACATCAGGTTAAGAAAATGATATCATCCTATGTGGGTGAAAATAAAGAGTTTGAACGTCAGATGCTAAGCGGTGAGCTGGAGGTGGATTTGGTTCCGCAAGGCACACTGGCCGAGCGCATACGTGCCGGAGGAGCCGGAATTCCGGCCTTCTTCGTGCCCGCAGGTTACGGAACCGAAGTAGCCGAAGGAAAAGAGGTGCGCGAGTTTAACGGCAAACCGCATATCCTGGAAATGGGCCTGACGGCTGATTTCGCCATTGTGAAAGCCTGGAAAGGCGATAAAGCGGGAAACCTGATTTTCCGCCATACGGCAAATAATTTTAACCAACCTATGGCCATGGCCGGAAAAATTACCATCGCCGAAGTGGAAGAGCTGGTAGAGGTTGGCGAGCTGGACCCGAATCAAATTCACACACCCGGAATTTTCGTGCAACGGATTTTCCAGGGAACGGATTATGAAAAGAGGATAGAATTTGAAACTACCTCCGATTAAGGGCGAAAATTTATTTATCAACCGAAAAAAACACAAAAATGGCACTAAATAAAAACCAAATAGCACAACGTATTGCACAGGAGTTGCAAGACGGATATTATGTAAATCTGGGGATTGGTATTCCGACCCTGGTGGCCAATTATATTCCCGAAGGAATGGAAGTGGTATTGCAGTCGGAGAACGGACTGCTGGGCATCGGCCCCTTTCCGAAAAAGAGCGAAGTGGACCCCGACCTGATAAATGCCGGAAAGCAAACGGTAACCTATATTCCGGGAGCTTCCTTCTTCGATTCATCACTAAGCTTCGCGATGATTCGCGGCGGGCATATCGACCTGACCGTTCTGGGCGCTTTTGAAGTAACCGACAAAGGCGATATTTCCTCCTGGAAAATTCCGGGCAAGATGGTAAAAGGAATGGGCGGAGCCATGGATTTGGTGGCTGCGGCAAAAAATATTATCGTGGCGACCACCCATGTGGACCGCAACGGAAATCCCAAGCTCAAAACCAAATGCGACCTGCCGCTTACGGGTGTTAATTGCGTAAAACGCATAGTGAGCGATATGGCTGTGGTGGATGTGACGGAGCAAGGCTTTAAGCTGATTGAGCGGGCACCGGGCGTAAGCGTGGAAGAGATTGTGGCCGCTACGGGCGCGCCGCTGATTGTGGAAGGCGATATTCCGGAAATGAAATTGTAAACCAAAGAAAAAACAAAAATATTGAGTATGAATTATCCGAAGAAAGTAACCATAGGAGACATCACCGTCCGTGACGGTTTCCAGCACGAAGAGAAGTTTATTCCCACCGCCGCCAAGGTGTGGGTTTTGGAACAATTGATATTGGCCGGATTCAAACATCTGGAAGTAACCAATTTCGGTAATCCGAAAGGGATGCCCCAGTTTCGGGATGCCGATGATTTGTTTAAGGGCATTCGCAACAGCAAAAAGGTAAAAGACAAACTGGACGATGTCATGCTGACGGCGGTAACCATTCGCGAGCGCGCCATCGAGCGGGCCATACAAGCCAAGCTTGACGGCTATGGCCCCGATCGTATCCTGTTGATGGTCAGCACCAGCGAGTCGCATCATAAAAAGAACTCCGGGCTGTCGTTGGCCGATTATTGGAAGATGGCTGAGGAGTGGATTCCCAAGGCACATGCCGCGGGTATTAAGGTAAACGGCACGGTGAGTACCATTTGGGGCTGCCCCATCGAGGGCCCGACGGAAATGAGCAAGGCGGTAGAATTTGCCCAGCGCTGGATTGATATCGGAGCCAATGATGTGGAACATGCCGACCATGACGGCTCGGCCTCACCCGACCGTGTGTATCGCTATTTCTCGATGCTGCTCGACCATTTCGGCAAGCCGGACAAACATATTGTGCACTTCCATACCACCCGCGGCTGGGGCCTGGCCAATGTGCTGGCAGCCTTGCAGGCGGGGATGACAAATTATGAATCCACCCTGGGCGGTATCGGTGGCCAGCCGGCTAATTTTGTGGACGGTGTTCCCGTGGCCGGAACAGGTGCGTATTACTATAAGGACCCCAATATTGTAGGCCTGGTTAGTACCGAAGATATGGTGGTGATGATGGACGAGATGGAGATTGAAACCAATCTGGATATCGATAAGGTATTGGAAACGGGCCGGATGCTGGAACGCATTGTAGGACGCCGGTTGCGCTCGGAGTGTATTCGCACGGGACGTATTCCCAAGAGTCTTTCGGGACGGAAGTAGCCCGGGGGGACTAAATCTTTCAGGAACGGAATCCGTTCTGCAGAAAACAAAACGGCAGATTGCAATGCAATCTGCCGTTTTAAAATCTTCAATAAAACTATTTATTCCGCGGGAGCATCCCTGCGTTCACGGAACTGCTTATTCGCTTTCTTCATATTTCCGTGGATATTAAACTTAAATCCAAATACTACATTCAGTTGTGAAAACCAAAAATGCCGGCTGGCTTTATCAGCTGCATCAGGCGTAGTGCGAATATCAGGCATATTGATATTGCCAGCTTTGAATTCGCTTTGTATCAGATAGCATGGGAATTTCGCAAGGAATAAAAAGCTAACAAATCCGGGGTAATTGCTCCCC
>CAYUAN010000255.1:0-3932 GCA_964442545.1 uncultured Prolixibacteraceae bacterium
CCGTAAATGTAAATCTGGGAACTTTGATTAATTATATGGATGAAGAGGTGAATGTGGAGGACTATGACAAAATAGTTTTGGTATGCCATTCCGGACAAACATCGGGGCTCGCTTCCGCCGTATTGCGTATGATGGGCTATAATACCGTGTATTCCCTGAAATGGGGAATGAGTTCCTGGAATAAAGAATTTGCCGAAAGCAAATGGCTGGCACGCGAAACGGACAATTATGCGGACCAATTGGAAACGGCGGCCAATGCAAAAGCCGCTGCTGGTGATTTCCCTGAAATTTCTACCGGATATACCGACCCCAAGGAAATCCTGAAAGAACAAGCACTGCGCCTTTTGGCAAAGGGCTTTGGTAAAGTGGCAGTTAAAGCTGATGATGTTTGGGGCAATCCCTCAGCGTATTATATCGTGAATATTATGCCCGAAGCGGCTTATAATGTGGGCCATATTCCGGGTGCTGTTCAGTATGATTTCAAAGGTTCTTTTGGCCTCGATCAGTCATTGAATACTTTGCCCAAGGATAAACCGATTTTGGTTTATTGCTTCTCCGGACAGGGAGCCGCGCGTGTTGTTGCCTATCTCCGTATTCTGGGCTATGATGCCTACACTTTACTGTATGGTGCCAACTCGTTTATGCATAGCATAATTGTGGAGCATGACTGGCCGGCATTTACCGAGAAAGAACTCCATAATTTCGAATTTGAGGAAAGTGAATTTGATGCTTCCGGCGGTGAAGAAGAAGGTGGCGGCGGTTGTTAAAATGCAGGAAAACCTAAAACCTAATATTAAGTCGTGTGGCCGGAAAGGCTGCACGGCTTTTTATTTGTTC
The DNA here is from genome assembly GCA_964442545.1 of uncultured Prolixibacteraceae bacterium. Classification (GTDB taxonomy): domain Bacteria; phylum Bacteroidota; class Bacteroidia; order Bacteroidales; family UBA1556; genus UBA6267. The sequence goes on from CAYUAN010000255.1 coordinate 838, forward strand.
ATATATTCCTCGTAGGGCAAACGGTTCAGGATGGAGCGACCCAACGTGATTTCATCGGTATATTCCAGTTCGTCGCCAATGGATACTCCGCGGGAAATCGTGGTGATTTTTACCGGGCCTTTGGCCAGTTTACGGTAAATATAAAAATTGGTCGTATCGCCTTCTACGGTGGTGGGCAATGCCATAATCACCTCTTTTATCTCTTCGTTGTCGATACGTTCAAACAATGTTTCGATATTTAAATCGGCCGGGCCAATGCCTTCCATGGGCGCGATGATTCCCCCCAAAACATGGTAGGTTCCCTGATATTGTCCGGTGTTTTCAATGGCGATTACATCATTAATATTTTCCACCACGCATATCAAATGCTGATCGCGCTTGGGGCTGTTGCATATTTCGCACAGTTCCCCGTCCGAAATATTATGGCATCTGCGGCAAAAACGGATGTCGCTGCGCATTTGGATTAAGGAATTTCCCAGGCGTTCCACATCCTCATTGTCGCGGCGCAAAAGATGAATCGCCAGACGCAAAGCGGTTTTCTTCCCGATTCCGGGCAGCTTGGCCAGTTCGTTTACGGCATTATCCAACAGCTTGGAGGAAATATTGTTCATGCAATACGAATTTGTATGCGGCAAAGATACTTTTTTTGCACGCATTGCTAAGCAGAAAAAAGATAGTTGATAAAGCTATTAATAAAAAAGCCCGCTATGCAAATACACTCAAAATTTCCCCTTTATATTTGCAGGAAATCAAATACCGATTTATGAAACCGGAATACATTATCGCTACCTATGTTATTTATTCGCTCTTGCTCTTCGCTGTGAGTCATTTTAGTTCGCGCAAGGCAAATAACGACAGTTTTTTCCGGGGCAATCGTTCGTCACCGTGGTATTTGGTGGCTTATGGAATGATTGGCGCGTCGCTTTCGGGGGTTACTTTTATTTCCGTGCCCGGTGCGGTAGGCAAGGGGCAATTCTCCTATATGGTAGTGGTGCTGGGTTATCTGGTGGGCTATTGGGTAATAGTGAAAGTGCTGTTGCCGCTGTACTATCGCCTCAATCTAACGTCTATTTACACCTATTTGGAGCAGCGTTTCGGGAAAAGGGCTTACAAAAGCGGGGCGCTTTATTTCCTGCTTTCGCGCATTATCGGGGCATCATTCCGCATGTATATCGTGGTGAATGTGCTGCAGTATTTCGTGCTCGACCATTATGGCATTCCTTTCTGGCTGACGGTATTCCTTTTTATGATGCTGATTCAGCTCTACACCATGAAAGCGGGCATCAAGACCATCGTTTGGACGGATACCTTGCAAACAACCTTTATGCTGGCTTCGGTCGGGGTTTCCATTTATTTTGTGGCTTCGAAAATGGACATGAGTCTGGGGGCGTTAATCCAAACGGTAGCCGATAGCGATTATTCAAAAGTCTTTATTACCGATTGGCACGACAGCCGCTTTTTTGTCAAGCAGTTTGTCAGCGGTATGTTTCTCACTATTGTGATGACCGGCCTCGATCAGGATATGATGCAAAAAAACCTGACCTGCCGCAATCTGGGGGAGGCCCAAAAGAATGTTTCCTGGATGAGTATTTCGCTGGTGCCCATAAATCTTATCTTTTTATTCCTGGGTGCCGCCTTGTTTATTTATGCCAATGCCTTGGGTGTGGCCATCCCCGAAAAACCCGACCATCTGTTCCCGATGATGGCTTTTGAGCATATGGGCCTGATTGCGGGTATCGTATTTATTGTGGGTTTAATAGCTGCCGCCTATTCCAGTGCCGATAGTGCTTTGACGGCCCTGACAACCTCCGTAAGTGTCGATATCTTTAATATGGAAAAGCGTGACGATTGGGACGAGCAGAAGAAAATCCGTATGCGAAAAATGATTCATGTAGGGATGTCAATGGTATTATTGGTGGTTATTGTGGTTTTCGGCAGCTTCAATAAAGATTCGGTAATCAATGAGCTGTTCGCCATTGCCGGCCTGACCTATGGTCCGCTTTTGGGCTTGTTTTCCTTCGGACTTTTTTCGAAAATTAAAGTTAAGGACAAGCTGATTCCTTGGGTGGTGATTTTGGCCCCGCTACTGTCCTATGTTATAAAAATTAATTCCGAAGCCTGGTTTTGGGGCTATAAGTTCGGTTTCGAACTGCTGATTCTAAATGGTTTGCTGACCTTCGTTGGCTTATGGCTGATACGGGAAAAAGAGAGAAGGTAGAAGTAAAAAGGAAAAAGGTGTAAGGCAAAAGTATTAAGTAAAAAGTAAAAAGGCAGAAGTTTGAGATTTTTGATTAAGATTTGAGATTTTTGAAGTTTGATTTATTTCAAAATAACAAACCTGCCTCACCGGATTTCCTCCCGAAAGGGATGGCAGGATTTCCTCCCAAAGGGATGGCAACAAACCTGCCTGCCGGATTTCCTCCCGACAGGGATGGTAGGCAGGCAACAAACTCCCCTAAATACTATCCAACACCACAATCACTTCCGAATCAGGTATCGCTTCCTGTATTTTAGCACGTAAAATCTCACGTTCGCGGCAGGCATCTTCCAGGTGGGTATCGCCTTTGGTGCTTAGGATAAACTGAATATAATTCACATGCCCCGACTTGCGGGTTTTGAGTTCCGAGCAGTGGTATTCGGGATGGATATTCGATACGATGGCTTTTTTTATGGTTTCGATATCCTTTTCATCAATGGCGCTGTCGAGCAATGGGCTAAAGGCTTTCATCAGCATTTGGTAGGCCTCGAAAAAGATAAACAATGCCACCAAAATTGCGATGATGGGATCCATCCAATAATAACCGGTAAAATAAATAATTGAAAGCCCGAAACTTACACCCCAGGAGGTGTAAACATCCGTTTTCAAATGCAGGGCGTCTGCCTCCAGTGCCACCGAATCCGTTTCGCGCGAAACTTTATAAAGGTAGCGCGAAACCAACAGGTTTACCAGTCCAGAAATAAACATGACTCCGATACCCCAGAAAAGGCCGTTGTTTTCAAGAATATGCTCCCCCTGAAAGAGTTTGTAAACGGCTTCATATACAATCCAAACGGCCGCAGCGAAAATTAAAAGCGCCTCAATTACGCCCGAAACA
>CAYUAN010000256.1:0-7576 GCA_964442545.1 uncultured Prolixibacteraceae bacterium
CGACAGGGATGGCAGGCACCAAACCCAAAACAAAAAACAACAAACAAAAAACAACAAACAAAAAACAACAAACAAAGAACAAAGAACAACAAACAAAAAACAACAAACAAAAAACAACAAACAAAAAACAAAAAACCCCAAACAATTAAAAAAACAATTTTCCGTTTATAAGTTTACACACACAAAACCATAAATTTTCAGAATAAAACACGGCTTTAGTTTTCAAAGAAAGTGTGTTGAAAAGTTTGAATAGGGGCAAAAATGCAGGCCGTTTATTCATCGTATTTTTAGTTGCAATATAAATAGGTGTACGTATGCAAAAAATCAAAAAAAGCTTATTGTTATTCAGTGCGTTAATTCTGCTGTTCACGGGGCAGGTGCTGGCACAGAAAACGATGGGTTATCAACCGCCGGAATCATATTATCAGGATGCCTTGGCACTGTTCAATAAAGAACAATACGGCAGTGCCCAGCATTTATTTCAACAAACGATTGATGCCATTCCCGATCCGTATTCGAATATGCGGGTGAATGCCGAATATTACAACGCCATTTGTGCGGTGGAACTTTTTAACAGCAATGCCGAAATCCTCCTGCAGGATTTTATCCGTGAGCATGCCGAGAGTACGCACATCAAATACATTTATTTTCAACTCGGTAAATTTCAGTTTCGTAAAAAGGCCTACAACCGGGCCATAAAATCATTCAATGAAGTAGATATTTACGATTTGTCGGAGGAAGATCGTGAGGAATATTATTTCAAAGCCGGATATTCCTATTTCCGCAGAAATAATATCCCCAAGGCAAAGAGTTATTTCTACGAATTGCTTAATAAGGAAAAAAGCAAATACCGCGATCCGGCCGTGTATTATTATTCGCATATTTCTTATACCGAAGGCAATTATTCCACGGCTTTAAAAGGTTTTTTGTCTTTGCAGGATAATGAATCCTTCAAGCCGATAATTCCCTATTACATCGTACATATTTACTATTTGCAAAAAAACTATGACGAGCTGTTGAAGGTGGCACCGGGCTTGCTCGAGAAATCCATCGAGAGCCGTAAGCCGGAAATCGCCCGCCTTATCGGCGAAGCATATTACCGCAAGGGTGAATACAAAAAAGCGATTCCCTATTTGAATCAGTTTTATGAACTTTCGGGAAATACCGCCAGTGATGAGAGCCGTTACATTATGGCATATGCTTATTTCAAAAACGGCGACTACGAAAAGGCCATTGAATATTTCAAAACCCTGAGTATCGGGAGTGACAGCATCGCGCAGAATGCCAATTATCACCTGGCATATTGCTATTTGAAAATGAATAAACCGCGTTATGCGCTCAATGCCTTTAAGTATGCTTACACGATAAACAAGAATCCTCAAATCACCGAGGACGCTTTATACAATTTCGCCAAACTGTCTTACGAACTGGCTTATAATCCATACAATCAGGCGATCACGGCTTTCCGTAATTATGTGGACAATTATCCCGATTCGGAGCACCGTGCCGAGGCAATGGAATATCTGACCAAAATGTATTTGTCCACACGAAATTATAAGGAAGCGTTGTATTCCATTGAGCAGATTGAGGATAAATCGCCTGAGCTGATGGTGGCTTATCAACGTATTGTGTATGCTTTGGGTGTGGAAAATTTCAATAACGGGAAATACAGCGAGGCCGTAAATTATTTCAATAAGTCAATTAAGATTAATCAGAATCAAAAATATACGGCCGAGTCGATTTTCTGGCGTTCGGAGGCCTACTACCGCTTGAAGATGTATCCCGACGCCATTCAGTCTTATCAGATATTTCTGACCACGCCGGGTGCTTATAGTATGCCTGTTTATCAGCAGGCCAATTACAATATTGCTTATGCCTATTTTAAGCAAAAGGACTATGCCAATGCTAATAAGTACTTCCGTGTGTTTGTGATGAATGAGCAGGCACCGGAATATGTAAATGATGCGTACAACCGCATTGCCGATTGCTTTTTTATCGGACGCAATTTCAAAACGGCTATTGAATATTATGATAAAGCCATTGCCGTGGGCAAACGCGATGTGGACTATTCGCTATACAAACGAGCCGAGTCACTGGGACCGCTGCGTAAGTTTGAAGAAAAAGCCAAAACACTGGAGCGTCTGTTGAAGGAATATCCCAATTCGTTTTATGCCGGAAATGCCGAATATGCATTGGCCAGCACCTATTTCCGTGCTTTGAAAGATTATCCCAAAGCGGTGCAGCATTACAATCATATCATTGAAACCTATCCGCTTGATCGCAATTATGTGAAAAAATCCATGCTCGATTTGGGCCTGGTGTATAATAATATGGGCCAGGAAGCCAACGCGATTGCTACTTTGAAACGGGTAAACCGTGATTACAAAGGCTCGAAAGAATCAAAAGAGGCCATTAAAATTCTCAAAGGTATATACACGCAAAACGGAAATGTGGAAGAATTTTTGGCTTGGCTGAAAGGGCAGGGCATTAAATACACCCGTTCCGAGGAGGATTCCATAGTGTACTATGCCGCCGAAAATATTTATATGCAGGGCGATTGTGAAAAATCGACCAAAGAATTTAAAAAGTATGTTCGCCAATTCCCCAACGGCTTTTTTGTAAGCAATGCCAATTATTATATGGCCGATTGCGAGTTCCGCGCGGGAAAATTTGCGGATGCGCTGAAACATTATCAGTATCTGATTGATAATTCCGTTTCGGAATATACCGAGAAGGCCTTGAAAAAGGTGGCCTACATTAATTTTGAGAAATACCACGATTATCCTGCTGCCCTGCTTGCTTATAAGCGACTAAAGGAGGTTTCGGAATATAAGAAAACCAATAAGCAGGCGCGTATCGGCATTATGCGTTGCTATTGGAATATGGAACAGCCCGACAGTGCCTTTGCGGCAGCGGAGGATGTGTTGAATATTGAAGACCTCGACCCCTTGGTGCGTACCGAAGCACAAATGATCAGGGCGAAGGTTTATCTGGACAAAGGACAGGATTCGCTGGCTTACAAGCAATATGCGGTGGTGGCCGATTCGTCTAAGGGCGCCGCCTCGGCCGAAGCGCGTTATATGATGGCGGAGATTAAATACAATGCGGGGGATTATGAAAAATCCGAATCCCTTATTTATGATGTGATTGAGCAAGAACCTTCCTACGAATATTGGGTGATTAAGGCCTTTATTCTGTCGGGTGATATCTTTATAAAAACCAATAATTTGCATCAGGCGCGGGCCACATTAAACAGTATAGTGGAGGGCGTGGATGACTATCCCGAACTGGTGGAACAAGCCAAAAAGCGCCTGGCAGAAATTGATAAAATGGAGCAGGAGGCCCAAAAACAACAGCAGTCCGATGATGTAATTATTGAATTCGATCACGAACATGAAGATTTGTTTATCGGTGATTTTGACGACAGCGATTTACAAACGGATGACGACTTTTTCGACTTTAACGAAGAAGAGGAAGGAGGGGATAAGTAATGGAAAAAATGAAGCCTATGCATAATTTTAGAATCATAAAACCGGCCTTGCCGGCAGTGCTGATTACGGTCTTGTTTTTAATGAACTTCACGGTATTGCAAGCCCAGACGGTTGGAAATAACAAGGTGATTATCACGCGTGGTTTTACACCGACGCTGAATGATGCTTCCAAGATTAAAACCAATCCGAGCATACCGGATACGGTTTATCAAAATCCGAAGTTTGAATATGCCATAACCGATGTTACCATTGAGCCGCCCTTTAAGGTGAATAATATTAAGGCGGCCAAGATGAAAGGGGAGCCGCTGACCAAACTGTATCACGATTATGTGGCCATTGGCTTTGGAAATTATTCCACGCCTTTCTTTGAGTTTTATCATTCGAATTTGCGCTCGCGCGATAAAAAGTTCGGCGTTCATGCCAAACATTTTTCATCGGCAGGCAGCATTCCCGATTATGCCTATCCGGGCTTTAGCAATAATTTGCTGGAGACTTATTTTACCAAGATTTACAAAAAGTCATTCCTGACCGTGGAGGGAAAATACCAGCGTGATGTGGTGCATAGATATGGGTTCGAGCCGGCGCAATTCCCCGATTCGCTATTGCCGTCGGATAACGATATTCGTAATGTTTATAATCTGGGTGAATTCAAAATGCAATGGAAGCGCTACCGCAAACGTCCCAAGGATATGGATTACGACATCCGTTTGAATTATCATTATCTGTCCGATGATTATAATACGGCGGAAAATGTGGTGGACTTCAAATCAGGTATGGATTGGCGCATCAATATGATTAATATGCTGACCGAGCAGCGTTTGGGCGGTGAGCTGGAATATCATTTCTACAATAATAGTTTCGATAGTATGGATACGCGTAATTCGTCTTTAATACGCTTGAAACCGCTCTACAAATTCCGTTACCGGACGCTATTGGTTGAACTGGGCATATCGTCGGATGTGGTTGTTGACTCCGTCACCGATGCGCATTTCTATCCTCAACTGGATATGAAGCTGGAGGCCATTTCCAAGATATTGTATTTCAATTTCTCCATTGCGGGCGGCATGCGCAAGAATACCCTGAAATCGTACAGTGATGAGAATCCGTTTATCGGAAACAAACTGCCGATGGATTTTACCAATTATAAATATTTGGTAAACTTCGGTTTGGGAAGCACAATCAGCCGGGAGCTGGATTTCAATTTGCAATTGCATTACAACCGTTTGGAGCATGCGCCGCTTTATGTGACCGATTTCAGCACTTTGTACGACAATACCTTCAAGGTGGTGTATGATGATTATGATGAGTTGCGTTTGCATGCCGGCTTTGCCTGGCAAAAGCAGGAGAAGTTGCGCTTTATGCTGATGACGGATTTCTATGTGTACAATATGACTAATGAACTGTATGCCTGGCATAAGCCCAATTATGTGATTACCTTCAGTACCAATTACAATATCGGGGATAAGATTTTGCTGAAAGCGGAATTATTCGGCTACGGGCCTTCAAAAGCTCCTGTGGAAGTAAACGGAACGATGAACCCGCAAACGGTGAAGGGCTTTTTGGATGCCAATATCGGTATCGAATACCGCTATCGTAAACGCCTGGGAATCTTCCTGAAAATTAATAATATTGCAGCAAGCCGTTATTATCGTTATTACAACTACCCGTCGTATCGATTTAATATTTTGGGCGGTATCAGCTATATTTTTTAGGTGAAGCAGATCATCAAAATCATAAAAAACTGCGTCTGAGTATCAATTTCGGCAAGGGAGTTGTCTAAGGGATTTATCGAAAATATTTTCTTAACAATACACCCCCTGATTGTTGATAATTATCTCATTATTACGCTTTCGAAAAAGACATTTTACACGCTTTTTTTATGTATTTTTGTTTAGTAATGAAAATATTATAAATAATTGAATATGAGTGAAGAAGCAAAGGCTAATTTAGGGAAAGAATATACCGCGGATAATATCCAGGTATTGGAAGGATTGGAGGCCGTACGCAAGCGCCCCGCAATGTATATCGGCGATGTAAGTGTAAAAGGTTTACATCACCTGGTTTACGAAGTTGTGGACAACTCGATAGATGAGGCATTGGCGGGCCATTGCGATACTATTGAAGTACGAATCTTAGAAGGTAATGCCATCAGCGTGCTGGATAACGGCCGGGGTATCCCCGTCGAGATGCACGAGAAAGAAGGCCGCTCGGCCCTGGAAGTGGTAATGACCGTATTACACGCCGGAGGTAAATTCGATAAAGGAAGCTATAAAGTTTCCGGCGGATTGCACGGTGTGGGTGTTTCTTGTGTGAATGCCCTTTCCATACATACCAAAGTGGAGGTGTTCCGTAAGGGAATACATTATATGCAGGAGTATAAAATCGGAAAACCATTATATCCGGTAAAAGAAGTCGGAAAGACGGATAAGCGTGGAACAAAGGTTACATTCTTGCCTGATAATTCGATATTTACAACTACCGAATACAATTTTAATACCTTGGCAAGCCGCTTACGTGAGCTGGCTTTTCTGAACAAAGGTATTCGTTTGAAACTCTATGATGAGCGGGAGAAAGATCCGGAAACAGGAGAGTTTAAATTCGAGGAGTTTTATTCGGAGCGCGGCCTGGCCGATTTTATCGATTATCTGGATGAGGCACGTGAAAAGCTGATGCCGGAACCGATTCAGATTGAAGGAGAGAAAAACGGTGTGCCCGTGGAAGTTGCGATGCAATATAATACCTCTTTCTCGGAAAATATACATTCCTATGTAAATAATATCAACACCCACGAAGGAGGAACCCATTTGAGTGGTTTTCGTCGTGCCTTGACCCGTACCCTGAAATCTTATGCCGAGCGTTCGGGGATGTTGTCAAAATTGAAGTTTGATATCAGCGGGGACGACTTCCGCGAAGGACTGACAGCTGTGATTTCAATTAAAGTGGCCGAACCGCAATTCGAAGGGCAGACCAAAACGAAATTGGGAAACTCGGAGGTTATGGGTGCCGTGGAATCTATGATGGGTGAGGCACTGAATATTTATTTGGAAGAGCATCCCAAGGAGGCCAAGATTATTGTAAACAAGGTGATTCTGGCGGCTACAGCCCGTCATGCGGCCCGTAAGGCGCGTGAGCTGGTGCAACGCAAAAACGTTTTAAGCGGTTCCGGTTTGCCGGGCAAGCTGTCCGATTGTTCGGAGCGCGACCCGGAGAAAACCGAGATTTATCTTGTCGAGGGAGACTCGGCCGGTGGTACGGCTAAGCAGGGCCGTGACCGGAATTTCCAGGCGATTTTGCCTTTGCGTGGTAAGATTCTGAATGTGGAAAAAGCTATGCCGCATAAGATTTTTGAGAATGAGGAAATCAAGACGATGTTTACCGCTCTGGGCGTTTCCATAGGAACGGAGGACGACCCCAAGGCCCTGAATCTGGAAAAGCTCCGTTATCATAAGGTGATTATTATGACGGATGCCGATGTGGACGGTTCGCATATCGCCACACTGATTCTGACATTCTTCTATCGCTATATGAAAGAGATGATCGAGCGCGGCTATGTGTATATCGCGACACCACCTTTGTATTTGGTGAAAAAAGGAGCGAAGAGTGCCTATGCATGGAACGACGAAGAGCGTGACGCATTGGTGGCCGAATATGGAGGAGGAAATGATAAAGGCGTACATATTCAACGCTATAAAGGTTTGGGAGAGATGAATGCGGAGCAATTATGGTCCACCACTATGGATCCCGAGACCCGCATACTGCGTAAAGTAACCATCGACAATGACGCTGAAGCCGATAAGGTATTCTCCATGCTGATGGGTGATGAGGTGCCGCCTCGCCGTGAGTTTATTGAGCGCAATGCGCATTATGCGAATATTGATGCCTAAACGGAAAGAAAAATTGAAAAACCGTCGAGTAGCTACTTGACGGTTTTTTTTATGCCTTTTAGTTGCCAATCAGTTTATGAAATTCATCCCAGAATCCGGGGAATGACTTCGTTACAACCTCTGGATTTTTCATTTTAATACGATGGCCCAATAGCGCAAAAGCCGCGAATCCCATAGCCAAACGATGATCATCAAAGTGAT
>CAYUAN010000257.1:0-6064 GCA_964442545.1 uncultured Prolixibacteraceae bacterium
CGCCTTCCGTGTGATGTATAATGCAGCGGCAAAGGATGGTATTAATCTGCAAATTGTTTCCGCATTTCGCAGTTTCTACCGCCAGAAAAGCATTTGGGAAGCCAAATGGACCGGCGCCCGCAAGGTGATGGGACAAAATCTGAGTGCGGCCTATCCCAATGCCGTTGAGCGGGCAAAAGTTATTTTGATGTATTCGGCTATGCCGGGCACATCCCGCCATCATTGGGGCACGGATATCGATATTTACAGCGTGGAAGATCAAGATTTCGAATCGGGCAAGGGAAAGAAAATATATGAATGGCTCAGGGCCAACGCGGCCAAATACGGATTCTGCCAGGTTTATACACCAAAGGGAAAAGCACGCCCCACCGGCTATGAGGAAGAAAAATGGCATTGGTCGTATAAGCCTGTGGCGGAGATTTATTTAAGCGAATATGAAAAGCAAATAAAATACACGGATATTTCGGGCTTTAAGGGTGATCGTACAGCGGAGAAAATCAAGGTAATAGAAAATTATGTTTTGGGTATTAATCCCGATTGCAAAAAATCAAATGAATAATTGAGAATTCACCGGATATTCTTGTCGTTTAATTGAAAATCGGAATTATATTTGGCAGCGCAAAAAAGTCATACTTCGATACGTTATGCTCTGCAAATCACTCAGTATGACCTGCAAGAAAAACCTTGCCGCCAACTTATGTAAATACAAAGGCAAGTGTGTTCATAAATCAAAGAAACAGAAAACTAATTAACAAGATATAATGAAAGTAACCGTAGTAGGAACAGGATATGTAGGATTGGTAACCGGCGCATGCTTTGCCGAAGTGGGCATCGACGTTACCTGTGTGGATATCGATGTAAAGAAAATAGAGAACCTGAATAAAGGCATTATCCCCATTTGGGAGCCGGGATTAGAACCGATGGTAAAACGGAATATGGAGGCCGGACGTTTGCATTTTACAACCAAACTGGCAGACGTAATCGAAGATACGGATGTGGTTTTCGGTGCCGTAGGAACTCCGCCGGATGAGGACGGCAGCGCCGACCTGCAATATGTTTTGGAAGTGGCCCGCGAAGTAGGCCGTCATATGAACAAATATGTGCTGATGGTAACCAAAAGCACCGTTCCGGTGGGTACAGCAAAAAAAGTACGCGACGCCATTCAGGAAGAGCTGGATAAGCGCGGCGTGGATATCGAATTTGACGTGGCTTCTAATCCCGAATTTCTGAAAGAAGGCGATGCCGTGAACGATTTCCTGAAGCCCGACCGTATTGTGGTGGGTGTAGAATCGGAAAAAGCCAAAGAGATTATGGCACGACTTTATAAACCCTTTACCATGAACGGCCATCCGGTTATTTTTATGGACGTGCCCTCGGCCGAGATGACCAAGTATGCCGCCAATTCGATGCTGGCCACAAAAATTAGTTTTATGAACGACATCGCCAACCTCTGCGAAATCATGGGTGCCGATGTGAATATGGTGCGCAAAGGAATCGGCTCGGACAGCCGCATCGGGAATAAATTTATTTATCCCGGAATCGGTTATGGTGGTTCCTGTTTCCCAAAAGATGTGAAAGCACTGATAAAAACCGCCGATGAGAATGGTTATAATATGCGGATTTTGAAAGCGGTGGAAGATGTAAACGAAAGTCAGAAATCGCGTCTGTTTTACAAAGCACAAAAACACTTCGGCGATTTGAACGGAATGACCTTCGCTTTGTGGGGACTTTCGTTTAAGCCAAAAACCGACGATATGCGCGAAGCGCCTTCATTGGTTCTGATTGAGCGCTTGCTGGAGCATGGCGCCAAGGTGAAAGCCTACGATCCCGTAGCAATGGAAGAGGCCAAGCGCCGCATTGGCGATAAAATCGAATACACGGATGATCCCTATGGCGCCTTGGTTGATGCCGACGCTTTGATGTTGGTTACCGAATGGCCCGAGTTCCGTATGCCGAATTTCGAGGTAGTAAAAAAATTGCTTAAAAACCCGGTAATTTTCGACGGACGTAATGTTTATGATGCGGATTTTGTAAAATCCAAAGGTTTTGAATATTACTGTATCGGGTTGGAGAAATAACAACTAAGATTTGAAATATTAGGCGCAAGAAAATTCATGCGCCTTTTTTATTTATACTAATGCCACATATTTATCATATTTGGATTTCGCTAAGGATATTTCAATCTCATTTTTTAGTAATTTCACATCCTTAAAATCAAAATTTGATTATGAAAATTTTAATCACCGGAGGAGCCGGTTTTATCGGGTCACAGCTCAGCGAGCGACTGCTAAACGAAGGCCATGAAGTAATTGTGCTGGATAATTATTTCACGGGCCAAAAAAGCAATGTGCACCATTTGATGGACAATAAAAACTTCGAGCTGATCCGACACGATGTAACCATGCCTTTTTATATCGAGGTGGACCAGATTTATAATCTGGCCTGTCCCGCCTCCCCCATCCACTACCAGTACAACGGCATAAAAACCGTGAAAACTTCGGTAATGGGTGCGATAAACATGTTGGGATTGGCCAAGCGTATCCGCGCCCGCATTCTGCAGGCTTCCACCAGCGAAGTGTATGGCGACCCTGATATTCATCCGCAGGTGGAAAGCTATTGGGGAAATGTAAACCCTATCGGCCCACGCTCGTGCTATGATGAGGGCAAGCGCGTGGCGGAAACCCTGTTTTTCAATTACCACTGGCAAAACAAGGTGGATATAAAGATCGTACGTATTTTCAATACCTACGGCCCTAAAATGCACCCTTTCGACGGGCGCGTGGTTTCCAATTTTATCATGCAGGCATTGGAAGGGAAAAATATCACCATTTACGGTGACGGCAGTCAGACACGCAGTTTCCAATATGTGGACGATTTGCTCGAAGGAATGATTCGCATGATGAACTCGCGGGAGGGTTTTACCGGCCCGGTAAATATGGGCAATCCCGATGAATTTACTATTAAGGAACTGGCAGAGCTGGTTATTGAACTGACGGGAACCAAATCGAAAATCGTTTATGAGCCCCTGCCGCAGGATGACCCGATGCAACGCCAACCGGATATTACCCTGGCTAAAAAAGAATTGGATTGGGAACCGAAAATAAAGCTGCGTGAAGGCTTGGTTAAAACAATTGAATATTTTGAAGAACTAATAAAAGGAGGAAAAATCAATGCATATACTGGTAACCGGTAGTAAAGGGCAGTTGGGAAGCGAAATCAGGGAGATTGCTCCTGAATTTCCGCAATATGATTTTATATTTACGGATGTGGACGAACTGGACATTACCGACAAAGATGCGGTAATGCGTTTTTTCGAAACACATGAAATTCAAAGCGTAATAAATTGCGCGGCCTACACCAATGTAGATAAAGCCGAGGATGAAAAGGAGCTGGCACGTACCATAAATATGATGGGTGCTCGTAATATTGCCCGAGCCTGCAATAAATACAAGGCCGGATTATTCCACATATCCACCGACTATGTTTTTGATGGAAACAATTATCGCCCCTACCGGGAAACCGATTACACCAATCCGAAATCGGTTTATGGCGAAACCAAGCTCGAAGGCGAAGAAATGGTGGAAGAATTTGCCGATACGGCGGTTATTATTCGTACCTCCTGGCTATTTTCTTCGTATGGAAATAACTTTGTAAAAACGATACTGAAGTACGCCGCCGAACGTGATGAATTGCGCGTGGTGGTGGACCAGATAGGTACGCCAACCTATGCTGCCGACCTGGCCCGTTTAATTGTAAATAATCTGGAAGATATGCAATGGCTAAAGGGGACACACTACTTCCACTATTCCAACGAAGGGGTGTGCAGTTGGTACGATTTCGCCAAAGAGATTGTGGAGCTAAGCGGCAATGATTGCAAAGTAACACCTATCGAATCAAAAGACTATCCCCAAAAGGCAGCTCGCCCATATTATAGTGTACTGAATAAGGCCAAAATAAAAGACAGTGTTGAAGATTGTGAAATTCCGCATTGGAAAGATGCGTTGAAGCGCTGCCTGCAAAAAATGAATGCATAATAAATTAATACACAGCTTAATTTAAGGAGAAAAATGGCAACAAAAATTGACCAGGAAATATTGGATAAAGTACAAGTATGGCTGGATGGTAATTACGACCAGGATACCAAATTAAGTATTGAAGAAATGCTGCGCAACGACCCGGATGAGATTATTGAATCCTTTTATCGCGATTTGGAATTTGGTACGGGAGGCCTCCGCGGAATTATGGGTGTGGGCACCAACCGGATGAATAAGTACACGGTTGGTATGTCAAATCAGGGGCTGGCCAATTACCTGAAAAAGAACTTTGCCGACCTGGATCAAATCAAAGTGGCCATTGCCTACGATTGCCGTAACAACAGCTACTTTTTTGCCAAAACAGCGGCATCGGTACTCACGGCCAACGGCATCAAGGTGTATCTTTTTGACGCTTTGCGCCCGACTCCCGAACTGAGTTTCGCTATTCGCCATTTTAAGTGCCAGAGTGGTATTGTGATTACGGCCTCGCATAATCCGAAAGAATATAACGGCTATAAAGTTTATTGGGAAGACGGCGGCCAGCTGATTAATCCGCATGATGTGAATGTGGTGGCCGAAGCACGCGCTATTACCAATATTGATGAGGTAAACTTCAATGCCAATGACGATTTATTGGAAATAATCGGCAGTGAGATTGATGAGATTTATACCGACAAAATCAAGGAGCTATCGCTAAGCCCCGAACTGATTAAGAAACACAAAGACCTGAAAATTGTTTATACGCCCATTCATGGAACGGGGGTGAAACTGGTGCCGATGGCATTGCAAAAATTCGGTTTTGAGCACATCATCGGCGTGGAAAAACAAAATGTGGTAGATGGTGATTTCCCCACAGTGGTATCGCCTAATCCGGAGGAGCCGGCCGCTTTGGAAATGGCCATCGCCAAGGCCAAATATGAGCAGGCCGATTTGGTTATGGCAACCGATCCCGATTCCGACCGTGTGGGGATTGCCGTGCGCAATAAAGAAGGGGAATTCGTTTTGCTGAACGGAAACCAAACCGCGGCACTGCTTTTCTACTACATCCTGACCAAATGGAAAGAAAATCACAAGCTCACGGGCAATGAGTTTATTGTTAAAACCATTGTAACGACAGAATTACTGAGCGATATCGCCCATAGTTTCGATGTGGAAAGTTTTGATGTTTTGACCGGCTTCAAATTTATCGCCGACCTTATTAAGCGCTACGAAGGCAAAAAGCAGTTTATTGTGGGCGGTGAGGAAAGTTACGGCTACCTGATTGGTGATTTTGTGCGTGATAAAGACGCCGTAGCAAGTTGCTGTTTTATAGCCGAAACGGCTGTTTGGGCCGCCGACAGAGGCAAAACACTGTACGATTTGCTGGCCGAGATTTATGTAAATTACGATTTCTATCTGGAGTCCTTGAAATCATTGGTGCGTAAAGGCAAGTCAGGTGCCGAGGAGATTGCCGCCATTATGGACAATTAACGGAAAAACCCGCCGGCAAGCATTAACGGCTCCGAAGTAATTGTAATCAATGATTATCAGACGCAAATTTCGAAGCGGGTAAAAAGTGATATGGAGTTTCCCATCGATTTACCTAAATCGAATGTATTGCAATTTTTTATGGAGGACGGCAGTAAGGTTACCATGCGCCCTTCAGGTACCGAGCCGAAGATTAAATTTTACTTTGGCGTAAAAGGTACATTGGAATCCACGGCGCAATTTGAAAAGCGGAAGAAGGAGTTGCAGGAGCAGATTGACGCGATTATAAGAGACCTCGATATATAAGGGCGGACGATAAATTCAAAGATTTCCGGGCAGAATGTGCCCGGCGAACGGGCGCATCTTATCCATAGAGTGAAACGCAGGCTTGGCCTATTTTTCTCTTCTCCAAGGGCAAGCAAAATCTTTGTGAGACTCTGTGTCTTCTTTGCGCCCTTTGTGCAACAGTTACCAAATTATCGTGAATAAATTCCACAGTGGAACACAGTGAAACTTTCAAATACTTATATGCCTTATATGGTTTCAAAAAGCATCAGCACAAA
>CAYUAN010000258.1:0-6853 GCA_964442545.1 uncultured Prolixibacteraceae bacterium
CTGAGCTGGCATATTGGTGTGAGGGATTTTGCAGTGTTGAGGAAGTGCCGTCACCAAATTGCCAATACCAGGAAGTTGGATTGCCGCTGGATTGGTCAGTAAAATGATACAGGGTGCTTACATTTGAATCCGGTGCAGCGAAAAATGCTGCCTGACAACTGCTTCCCCCGCCGTTTACACAAATTGAGAAATTGGTTGTGGCTGTGCTGCTGTAAACCGTGTGTGTAATCATATTTTGATTGCAATCGTATGTGAATACATCATAAAAGCTACTGCTTCCCAGATTGGCAAAACTGAATTGACCCTGGCTGTTGGTTGTGGTTTGTGCCCATACTCCTGACAGGCTGTCACCGGCTACATAAACCGTATGATTGGCAATGGGTGCCTGAGTGCTTGAGTTGGTAACCGTTCCGGTAATTTGGGCCATCAGCCCGAATGAGGTTAGGAACAGTAAAGCAATGGTAATGATTTGTTTTTTCATAATGTTAGTTGTTTGGATTAATAAATTTGTTTCATGCTCAATGTAAATATTTGGTGTCTCGGAAAGAGGATGTGAATTTGGCTTAAGGTTGCGTCATCGTTTTATGAATTTTTTTGAACGAACACCTTCTTTGTATTGTAAACGTATGAAATACAGTCCGTTGTTCAGGGTGGAAATATTTATTTTTTTTCGTGTACCGGCGGATAAAATAAAGCAGTCGCTTAAAATCAACTGTCCGTTAACAGCATAAATATCCATTTGAATTTTCGAATTGATTGCTGCATTTTCCAGATAAATAAACTCATGGGCCGGATTTGGGTACAGATTTAAATGCGCAAGCGGATCCTTGTTTTTTGCTATGCCCGTGATGATGTATTTACCGTCAATCAAGAAGTTGGCGCTGTCCGCATTTTGTTGATTATAATCAAGGTTAATTATCCGGTCATTCGTAAAAATACCGGCCACCTCGGGATGTACAATATACCGGCCGTAAGCAAGATTGTCAAATTCGTAATATCCTTGCATATCGCTAATTGTGCGGCTGATAATATTGCTGTCGTCCAGCATGAGATACAGTTCTATACCCGCTGCAGGCACAATATTATTGTTTGATTTTTTGTAAATATTTCCACTAATGGACGAGCTGCCCGGCGAAGGCAATACATTGCTTTTTTTAAGTTGAATAATGGTCCATACGTGATGATTAAAAACGCCGATGGATTTCGCATCCGTCCATTTTAGTTTACTGGCGGCCCAGGTAGGGTAAAACTTAGGAAAGACGGTCGGGTCGGGGCGGGCCAGAATCCGGTAATAGCCCGTATTGATATAGGGAAAGTTGAAATAATAGTTTCCTTGGTTGTATGTCGCCGAGGCTGAATCCACCAAAGTGAGATCTTTAGTGCTTTGATTATATTGATACAGGTAGGCCCTTCCGCTGTCAAGAGGAATGCTGTCGGCATAGGCCATTACGAGCAGACTGCCTTTGTTGGAGTTGCTCAATGTGAGTGTTTGCCAAACTGAATCCGCACAATTTCCCGTATTAATTGTCAGGCGAACCTGATAGAGGCCTGCCTGTGGGTAGGTATGTACCGGATTTTGCAGGGTTGAACTTTGCCCGTCGCCGAAATCCCAATTCCAACTTACGGGATTTCCGCTTGAGGTGTCGCTAAAACTTATTTCCAAAGGATTTGCCGGACCTACCTGCCAACTGAATCCTGCAATACAAGTTGTTGGTGTATTCTGAATAATGACGGTATTGCTGATGCTGTCGAAACAGCTTCCCAGTGAATCGGATACCGTTAAATGCACCTGATAGCTGCCGCCGCTTTGATACAGATGTGACGGATGCTGAAGATTGGAGGTAGTATTATCACCAAAGTCCCACGACCATGTAGCGATATTTCCGGAGGACGAATCGGTAAAATGAACCAGCATATTGTTCGTATTATCGATGGAATAGCTGAAATTTGCCTGGCAAGGCGGATTTGATGCATTGACAATAATGGTTTGGCTTGTGGAATCCATACAGCTTGACGAAGAGTCGGATATATAAAGAATTACCGTATAAGTACCGGCTGTGCTATAAGTATGTGAGGCATTTTGCGCAATGGAAAAACTGCCGTCGCCAAAATCCCAGTACCAGTTTTGAATGGTTCCGGAGGATTGGTCGAAAAAATGAATCAGCAGGCTGTTGTTTTGATCTGCCGCATAGCTGAATTGGGCAGTACATACCGGCGGTGTTCCCGCTTTGGATGCAAAAGATTGCAGGTATGCGGAAAGAATTATGCTGATAATGATGAGTAGTTTTTTCATAGGTATTAGAATTGAAACTGCATTCCTAAACTCAGGCGTACTTGTATATAGTTTTGTTGAACAGATACTTGATGTTCAAACATATTGTTCAGATTGTAGCGGAATTCCGGTCGAATGAAAATCACTTTTCCTTCGTTTATTCCGTAACCCACTCCCGCACGGAAAATCGCGTTAAATGTATTACGAACCAGCATTTGGTCGAGTTGACCGGAATTTAACAATTGCTTGTTTTGCCGGTCAGGAATACTAACTTCGTATTGAATCAGCCGGTTCCACGAAATGCCTCCCGCCAGATCGAAAATCAGGTTTTTATAATGGAACTGATGTCCGATAAGCAAAGGAACTTCGATATATGAATATGTATTTGTGAAGCTGTAGCTGTTGATACTTTCGGTACTATCGTATAGTATTTGGGTTATAACAGAGGTGTCTTGTATGGCAGTGGCTTGATAAATCGGAATCAGGCTGGAGGTATCGTTCGGATTGGTCATATAACCGACTATCGTGCGATTATAGGTGGTATGAAATACCATAAAGTTGCTGACCGTGGAATCAATATCCATAGTGGGCAAGGAATAGGTGGCGCGGTCTTGAATCCGGTGGAAATTGGCGCCCACACTGATGTACCATTTCTTGTAAAAACTTTTGTAACTGAAACCTGCATGGTATGACAATTTGGGTTGCTCACTTGATTTACGCAATGAAACATAGGCATCGGCAGAAGGATCGGTGCTTTGCAATATATTAAAAGCAATATTGGGCCCGGCAAAGATTTCGATACGGCTATAATACAACGGTCGATGCTGATAGGGTGGTATTAGCGAATTCTGGTCAATAGCTCCAATCGGTTCATTGTTTTCCATAGCTAAATATAGCGGTTTTATTCGCTGAATCTCCGGCATCCGGTTTTGTGTTGCGGTTGTATGGCTTGTTGCCGGCTTTCGAATGGTGTTTCGGACACGAGCCTGATTTTTCGGCTTAATATTCTTGCTTTTGTCCTGTTGCTTGTTTTCGGCATCTTCATCAAAGATGGAAATATTACCCACATCCCCCGTAGTGGCAGCCATGCCCGACACGGAAAATCCTGCTTCAGATTTAGCTTTGGGGGTAGCCATATGATTGTTGTTCGATTGTTGCGGTGACTTTCCTTTCGCGCTTGCCCGGGCTGTCACTGGGGATGTATGGTCGTTTAATTTATTTTGTTGTATGGATGTTTTGCTTGTGTTTGTATTTTGTGCGTTTTGCTTATCCGGTGAATCTGATGTTTGTAATTTTTCTTTTGTGCCGGAATTAATCGGGCTTAAAGCAATTTTAGGTGTAAATTCTTTAGGGTTGCCGGAGCCCGATTCTTCTTTTCTTTGTTTTTGTTGCTGATAAACAGTCGTTTTGGCGGACGGCTCCGCAATTGCTGATTTTGTTTCTTTTGTATGCTTGTTCAGAAAGTAGTAGGCCGGAACGGACAGTAACAGCAAAATTGTACCGACAATTAAGCCGGTATTCATGCTCGACTGAAAAAACATGCTCCGACTTATGCGACCCCATAGACCTTTCGACGGGCTGATTTGGTCGAAATCGCTCAAAGCATCCTTAAAAGTTTTTTCTAAATTATCCATAATTATTCGTTTTCCTGTTCTTCCATTTTCCGGATGATTTCTTTTCGTAGCAACTGTTTAGCACGGAAATATTGGGATTTTGATGTTCCCTCCGAAATATTCAGGGTTTCAGCAATCTCTTTATGTCCCATTTCTTCAAACACGTACATATTAAATACTGCGCGGTAGCCGTCCGGAAGATTTTGAATTATTTGCATTAAGTCTTTTGCGTCCAAGCGGGGCAAATCCTCGTTTTGTTCTTCCGTAATCTCGGCATCTTGTTCAACTTCCTTGTTTTCGTCGAAAACTTTACGCTCCTGAATACGGTCGCGTAACAATTGAATCGCCGTATTGGTTACGATTCGTTTCATCCAGCCTTCAAAAGAACCCTTGCCCGTGTATTGGTCAATCTTTGTAAATATTTTTATAAAACTGTCGTGTAAAACATCCTCAGCCTCAGTCTTATTGCGGGTATATCGTAAACAGATTCCCAGAAACTTGTTTGCATACAATTGGTAAAGCCGGTTGCGGGCTTTACGTTTGTTCTGCTTACACGCCTCAATTAATTTTTCCTCGTTTAGCTCCAAGACATCTTAAATATTTACACCATAAAGACGATACATAGCCAAAAGGTTGCGTAGGCTTGAATTTTTTTTTTTGAGATAAACTATGCAGCTAATAATTTTTGTACAAACAGTGCCAGAATCTTCAATTCGCGCTCCAGATATTTCGCGATATGCTGTCGCTTTTGTTCGCTGTCTTTATTTTGGTTGCGTATTTCGTCATAATACTGCGCGGCCACCACATCCATATCTATCGACTTAAAGGCCTTTTTTATCCCTAATGCCAAGCCGAGTGAACGACTGCTGTAGTCTTTGGTGATTTTCGGGTGATAATAAAGTCCCTCTTTGAGCAAGGCGGACAAATCCAGAGAGGAAACCGCCTCGATTTTTGCCTCGCTGTTTGCATAGGTAAGCACCAATGCATCCTGAGGGATAAGTTCCTTAATCATTTGCCGGATAATAGGTTTCGGATTGTTCGTGCCCTCATAAACAAAGCTATGGATGGGGATTAGGCTTCCGTCGCGGTTTATTTGTAGCAGTCCGAAACCGAAACAAAGCGGCTCGTAGGGCCGTGTGTTTTCGTATAAAGGCAGGGCAGGGGTGAAGTGCAATACTTTGAGCAGGTATAAGGGCTGTTGCGGCGGAAATAATTTCCTGATTTTTTCGGTATGCAGAAATTCTTTTTGTTCCAATTGCGCCTGAATCTGCATCCGGCCCACTTCGTTCGGGAGCGTGGCATCAGCGGGCATTTTCGCAAGCTTGCCGTATGTGTGGTAAAGCGCAAACTGTTGTTCCAGGTCCAAAGCGGGGATATCGAAAAATGAGGGCGATGAAATCCCTTTCCAACAATGGCCGATAAAATCACAATCGTAGGGATGCCGGCAATGCAGTCCGATATCTATTTTTGGCGAATGGGCTTGGCTGAGAATGGCCAGCTCTTCTTCTATCTTTTGCTGCACATGACTGCTGCGTTTCTTTACTTCGTCGGTTACATCGGTTATGACAAAGAGCTGATGCATATCCGGTTCCGTACCGCGCACATAGTCCGTATTGATATGAATCAGCGAGAAACTACGAATGTCCACACCCGATTCCGTCAAAACATGGTATTGCAAGGCGGCATCTTTGTAGTAGGTTTCGCTTAGCGATTTGGAGCTTTTTACCTCGTAAGCATCCCACTGCGCTCCGTTTTTTACCAGTATGTCCAGTAATATCAGGGTTTTATGCGCCTGAAAAGCTGCCTCGTAAATCACCTCCCGACCTTGCTCCATCAGCTCGGCGGTGCGTGCAATGGCTTTCTGGTATTGCGAATAATGTTTTGGCCCGGCATCTATTCCGCCCGGGAAAAGCTTTTGGGCATAAATGCCTACATCGGTTCCGCGCCGGAATATGGCCAGGCGCTCGGGAGGCATACGGTCGCGCAAAAACGGACGCTTTTTATGCAGATATAATTGTTTAAGACATTGTTCGCCTTTGATATAGGTTGATTTCGACAGGATGTGTTTTTCCATGGGAGTTTGTTTTATAAAATACAAAAGTAGTTTTTTTCAATGCAAGGGCACTTCAAATGTTTCTTGGACTGCTGAAAACCTTTTCCGGTATTTTCGGTTATTATTTTTAATATTAAGAAATTAAGGTGCTGTTGTGCAAAGTTTTTATTGAACCATATAAGGCATATAAGGGCATATAAGTTTGGATTGTTTCACAGTGTTGCACAGAGTACGACACAGTGGTTCACGGTGGAATAATTTTCATATTCATAGATAAAACATCAGAAATTAGAAAAGGCGAACATCTCGACAGGCTCGAGACCTTTGGTGAGTGTAATCATCCGAGCAAGGTGAGGATAAAAATCCGATCAATCCCTTCAATTCGATGATACAAAAAAACCGCCGGGAAAAACGCAAATCCCGACGGCTCATATATTATTTGCAATAAATTTTATCGCTTTTTAAATCCGATTTGTGTTTCGTCGGCCTTGATTACCTTAGTATAAAATGCGACAAATTCCTTAAAATCTTCCACCGGAACAACGTCGATTTTGAAGTCTAACTTCCGCGTTACAACCAGCTTATCACCATCCCGCTTAAAGGTCAACGCGTAGTCCACATATTTCGAATTATAGATTTTGTTTTCGGGTGTAGCCACCAAATAATAACCATTTGGAATATTGAATACCACAGTTTCTTCCTGGAAATCATCATTAATATATTTCCAGAATGCCAAAGGATATTTACGGTCGTCATCATTCAGAAAATCCATCGGCTCCTGTTTGTAAGTAAATGGAATCTTCAGTAGATATTGTCCGTTAAACTCACTAAAACAGTTGGATACCGTAAATTTAGTCGTATAAACCACCGAGTCGGCTGTTGTATATATCGTGGAATCAAATTGCAGGTCAATTA
>CAYUAN010000259.1:0-2179 GCA_964442545.1 uncultured Prolixibacteraceae bacterium
CGCTCAAAAACTGCACATTACCTTCCTTTCGCCACTTGGCTTTCACAATATTTTTTCCGTAAGTGGCCATCAGGTTTGAGGCAACCGGACAGGTGGTGCGGTGAATCTTAATTTTACCGTCTTTTTGAATAAATCCCACCACATCGTCACCGGGAATGGGTTTGCAGCAGTTGGCCACCTCGTGCACCGGGCTTTCCAGGTCTTTGTTCAGCAGCATGCTCTCGGGTTTTTTCTCCAGTTGCTGCTGTATGGTGGATGCCAGACTGTTGGGCTCTTGTGTTTTGCCAAAGCGCGAAAAGGGATTCAGATAGCTTAACCAGCCGCCTTTGTCGTGCTCCGCTTGATCGAAAAAGTCACGCAAATCTTTTTCGGTAATCATTTCCTTGGCAATGCGGTAGTAGAAATCATTTACGCTGGTAAGGCCCATGTGCGACTGAAAATTCTTTACCACTTCTTCGTCAAAATCACGTTTCAAATCCGAGAAATATTGTGCCAGTTTGGTTCGTCCCACACTGCCGTATTGTTTCTTCAGTTCCTTCAATGCGGCTTTTATTTGTGATTTGGCCCGGGCCGTAACCACCAAATCCATCCAGTCTTCTTTAGGGTTCTGCTTTTGCGATGTCAGAATCTCCACCTGATCTCCGCTTTTTAGTTTCTGACTAAGCGGGCATAGGGCTCCGTTCACCTTGGCTCCGATTGCCTTGCAGCCAATTTCCGAATGGATGGCGAAGGCAAAATCCAAAACAGTGGCGCCTTTGGGCATCGTAATCATTTCGCCTTTGGGGGTAAAAGCATAAATCTCGGAAGCGAATAAATTTAGCTTGAAATCGTCCAGAAAGTCCAGCGCGTCTGAATCGGGATTCTGGAGCAGTTCACGAATTTTATTCAGCCATTCGTCCAGTCCGCGCTCGGCGGTTTTAACGCTGCCTTTGTATTTCCAATGGGCCGCATAGCCCTTTTCCGCTACTTCGTCCATTCGCTTGCTGCGAATTTGTATTTCCACCCATTTACCGTCACGACTCATTACCGTGGTGTGCAAGGCCTCGTAGCCATTGGCCTTCGGCACCGATATCCAATCCCGGAAGCGGTCGTGCTTGGGTACATAAATACTGGTAATGATGGAGTAGGTACGCCAGCAATCGGCTTTCTCGCTTCTGAAATCGCTGTCAAGGATAATGCGTACCGCAAATAGGTCATAAATCTCTTCAAAGGGAACATTTTTCTTTTGCATCTTGCTCCAAATGGAACTGATAGCTTTGTTGCGGTAGGCAATGGTGAACTTAAATCCTTGTTTCTTCAGCTCGCGCTTAATGGGCTGAATAAAACGGGCGATAAATTTTTTGCGTTGGTACTCGCTTTCTGTCAGCTTGGCGGCAATCGCGTTATAGGCTTCGGGCTGTTTGTATTTCAGAATAAGGTCTTCCAGCTCGCTCTTAATGCTGAACAATCCCAGACGGTGCGCCATGGGGGCATAAAGGATTTCCGTTTCCGAGGCAATTTTCATCTGCTTTTCGTGCGGCATCGATTCCAGAGTGCGCATATTATGCAAACGGTCGGCCAGCTTGATTAAAATCACCCGTACGTCATCGGCCAGGGTAAGCAGTATTTTACGGAAGTTTTCGGCTTGCAGTGAAGTGTTTTTATCAAATATGCCGGAGATTTTAGTCAGGCCGTCGATTATCCGGGCGACTTTTTTACCGAACATCAATTCGATATCCTTGAGCGTATAATCGGTATCTTCTACCACATCGTGCAGCAGAGCGCAAATTATGGAGGTGGTTTTCAGTCCGATATCCTTGGTTACGATATCCGCCACTTCCAGCGGATGAAGAATGTAGGGTTCGCCACTGCGGCGGCGCATTCCCTTATGAGCCTCCAGGGCAAAGTTGAAGGCCTTGCGAATACGTTTTTTCTTTTCCGTATCCGTAATACCGCTATGCCGCACAATCTGCTTATACTTATTCAGTATCAGCTTTTTTTCTTCTTCTTCGCTCAATTGATACATTCGAATTGCTTGTTTTATTATCAGAAATCCAGTCACTTATAAAATGACCGGATTAACAGGATTCACTAAGCCAAAATACGAAAAATAATCTTGTCCTCAGCTCGTTTCTATTGCCCGACTTTTTTGTTGCTATTCCAAGCCTAAAACCTTGTCCCCCTTTGGAAAAGGGGGAAC
>CAYUAN010000260.1:0-2929 GCA_964442545.1 uncultured Prolixibacteraceae bacterium
AAAGCCTGCCCATCATCGACCGCATCTTTACCCCTGCGAAGAAAGGCCTCCGCATGGCGGAAGCCGAAGGGCATCATTCGTATTTCGGTTTGATTAAAGAGGGCGATAAAATCATTGACGAAGTATTGGTGCAAGTGTTTCACAAGCCGCATTCTTATACCGGCGAAGATTCCATCGAAATTTCCTGCCACGGCAGTACATTTATTCAACAGCGGATATTGGAACTGGTACTGTCGGCCGGTGCACGCCTGGCGGAACCGGGCGAGTTCAGTATGCGGGCCTTCCTGAACGGGAAATTCGACCTCAGCCAGGCCGAGGCCGTGGCCGACCTGATTGCTTCGGAATCGGAAACCGCCCACCAAATCGCAATGCGCCAGTTGCGCGGCACCTACTCAAACAGGATTAAGGAACTGCGTACCGAACTCCTGAATTTCGCTTCACTGATTGAGCTGGAGCTGGATTTTTCGGAGGAGGATGTGGAGTTTGCCGACCGCGGTAATTTTATCAGTTTGATTAACCGCATTACCGAAGAAATCGACCGCCTGATTCATTCCTTCAAGGTGGGCAATGTTTTGAAAGAAGGCATTCCCGTGGCCATTGCGGGCAAGCCCAATGTGGGCAAATCCACACTCTTGAACGCCCTGCTGCATGAGGATAAAGCCATTGTTTCGGATATTCCCGGCACCACGCGCGATGTGATTGAAGACCAGATAAAACTCGGAGGCACCATCTTCCGTTTTATCGACACGGCAGGCATCCGCCACTCCGCCGACACCATTGAGCAAATCGGTATTGAGCGCACCTACCGCCAAATCGAAAAAGCCTCCATCGTGCTGTATATGATTGAAGCCCGGCCCGGCCTGACCACCGAGATTATCAAGGCGGAAATGATGTATGCCAAGATTGATTACAATAATCCGGAACAGAAAGTCATTGTGCTGATTAACAAAAGTGATTTACATCCCGTAAAGCTGCTTGATGACGATACCATCGAGATTATTCCCATTGCCGCCAAAAGCGGCAGCGGACTGGATAAGGTGGAAGCGGCATTACTGGACTATGTAAACTCCTTTAATATCGCCACGGCCAATATTGTCACCAACGCCCGCCATATCGCGGCTTTTGAACGCACCCGCGAAGCGCTGGACCGTGTGCTCGAAGGATTCGAAAACAATACACCCACCGATCTGATTGCCATTGATGTGCGCGACGCGCTCTATCACTTGGGCAGCATCACGGGAGAAATTACCACCGATGAATTATTGGGTAATATCTTTGGAAAGTTTTGTATTGGGAAGTAAGCTTCAAACGTATTATTTACCCCATAAGAAAATGCAAGAGCCACAGGGCCCTTGCATTTTCTTTTTGTTGTTTGTTACTGCTGCTATTTGGTAATCAGCATGCGCTTGGTTAAACGTTCGCCGTCAAACTCAATGCTGTAGAAATATACACCACTGGTCATTGTGGAAGCATCAATCTTAATATTATGCTTACCGGCATTACGCTTGTACTCGCGGCTCATCACCTGCTCACCCATCATATTATACATCTTGAAGATTACTTTTCCACCTTTCGGAATCTCGTAGCCAATCAAGGTTTGCGCTGATGCCGGGTTGGGTACGTTTTGCCACAGCTTCATATTATTGGCGGCAACCATTTCCCCGAGGCCCGTAATTACAATTTGCTTACAACGCTCATCATTGTACGGAATCTGGTCACCTGCAAGCAATGTACGTGCGCACAGCTTGTACGAGCCAATCGGCTGATTGGCAATGGTAGTTGTGAATGTATAATCCACTGAATCGCCATATTGCAGCGCGGTGCCCGTCCAGGTTTCCTGTATCGGCGCGTTATTGTTCACCTTATATTGAACAGGGATGCTGGTCAAAGCAGTGGTTCCGTTATTGATAATGCGAATGGTAACCGTAGCCGGTTTGTTAAACGACATGGTATCCACAGGCGAAACAATCAGATAAACATAAGCATCCAGAACCGGAGTTGCCACCGGTACATTCTTACAGCTTTGGTCGTTATTGGGATAAACGTCTCCGCTGATTTGCGTATAAGCACAAACAGTGTATTGGGTTGCCGGTGACAGATAAGTGGTTGTAAAGGTATAAATCATGGTATCACCGGGCGCCAGGCCTTGTCCGGCAGCAGTCCATGTTTCCTGAACGGGAGCTCCGCCATTAACCGTATAGCGCAGCGGAATGGTATTCAGGGTATCGTAACCGTAATTGGTCACTTTCACCTTCACCAAAACGGTATCGCCGATTGCGGTCATGGTATCGGGCTCCAGAATGGCCACTACCCCACCGTCGTAATTATTCCAATAGCTGATATTCAACATTTCGTTTTCCCACCACACATTGATTGGCATGACAGTATCTGTTGCCGGCAACCAATCGGAATAAGAAATAGATGCAAATTTATTTCCATGCCTGCCAAACCGGCCCGAACCTAGATATTCGGTCGAGGCCCGATGTGTCCGGGCAACACCCTTATCCGGTGCCCCCTCCACTATACTCGCATCAAAGAAATTAATCCTACAAATTTGCGAGAAACTCAATAACACAACCGAATTTCCGAAAGCAGAAAATGAATCAGCCAGGAGATAAGTAGTATCCGAAAGTGCGACAACTGCCGAATCGGATTTCTGACCGCTCACCTGAAATTCAGAGGACAAAGCCCGGTTATTATTATTCATGGATATTGAAGTAACACCTAATGTCACTCCTTCAAAATCTTCATTAAAAACTACTGTCTGCGCTTGCGCGACTACAGCCGTAATAATCAGACTAACAACCATTAATAATCTTTTCATGAAATTATATTTAGATTTGTTTATTCTTTGTATAAAGAGCGCCAAAAGTAGCAAAAGGCGTATATAATATTCTAATTATAATCAATTGGTTCATATTTATTTAAA
>CAYUAN010000261.1:0-5214 GCA_964442545.1 uncultured Prolixibacteraceae bacterium
CCGTATGCTTAAACTTGTGGGATGCGTGTTTTTATTCGGATTGTCATCAAATAATGAGTGCTGATAGAATCGCCCGATACCTTCAATTTGCAATTGCATTTTCGGGAAAATACGATAGCCGGCTCCCAGGGATAATTCATAATCGATATTTGATTGAACGCGTGTTTTCTTTGGATAATTCAACTGTTCGATATTGGCTTCATTGCCCGGATCGAAGAGCCCGGTGGTGTTTTGATAAATCACTACCGAATAGCGGATTCCGCCTTTTGCGAACAGGCTCAAATCTCCTTTATTATAGATATAACCTGCCAAAAGCGGTATTTGCAACATCGTATAATGTTCTTTGGCGGTGGCCGTGTAAGTGTGTTGCACCGAATCGTACACCTCTTCGTAATAGGGATCTATCGGAACCAAAACCGGATTTCCGTTATTGTCGAGTACAAATTTGGCCGAATCAAAGCGGATTTGAGTTTCCAGATACTCCCACTTCCGGTACCGCATATCATAATTCACATTATCTTTTGAGAAGCGGATGCCCAGGCCGGTTTGGAAAATAAAATCATAATTGCGGTAATTAAAACTCAAATCCAGCGCATGGTCGGTAAAGGACAGATTATCCTCGTTCAGAAATTCGGGCCCGTAATGTAATCCGATTCCATATTGATTTCGTATGCGGCTTTTCGGGTCGTTAATTACGGGAGCGTTTTCCGGCTCTGCGCTTTCGGGAACAGTCTCGGCTTTGGCCTCAGCTTCTGCTTGCACTAGCTCATTGTTGGCTTCCGGATTTTCTTTCGTTACATTTTCCGCTTGAGCCTCTTCTTGCTTTTCGGTGGCGGCCTCTTTTTCCGCTGCCGGTATTTCTTCGGTGGTTTCAACAGGGGTGGCTGTTTCTTGCTCCGGTGCTTTTTCTTCCGGTTTTTGCACACTTTCTTGTGGCATTTCACCTTCTTGTTGTTCTTGGGCCAAATCCTGTTGTGTTTCAGTATTTTCTGAAATGTCCGTTGCTTCTCTTACCACTTCACTCCCGCTTGCGCTTGCCGCTACAATTGGTGCGGTTTCCTCTTCGTGCTTTTGTGCTGCTTCCTTGTTTGCTGCGGTTTGAATATTTGGCGCGGAAGTACTTTCATCAATATTATTTTCAGTGGTATTATTTTCATTTTTAGCCAATACCGGACTTGCTGCCACGGAACTATTTTGTGGACTTGCTTGTTTTGGTGTTTCCGAAACGGGTTTTTGCGCTGCGTTGCTTGCAGTATGTTTGCGTGCGGGTTCAGGGGTTTGAGCGGTATTCTGACGGATGTTTTGCGGCTTTGCAGTTTCTTCTTCCCGTTTTGTTTGCAAATGTTTGATATGTACAGTGCTTTGCGGTCGTGGGTTTACACTATGGGCTTTTCGTTGCTCTTTGGGTATGGATTTATTTAGCAAGAACAGGCCACTGATTATTACGATGGCTACGCTTGCTACCAATAATATTTTTGCTGTCAAACTCATGCCTGTGCCGGCGCCGCTTTGTTGTGCGGCAATACCGGCCGATACACGATCCCACATATAGGCGGGCGGCTCGTCCTGAATGGCATTGAGTTTTTCTTTTATGATATGGTCAAATTCCTGTTCTTTCATTTTTCTCCATATAAATCCTGAATTTTCTTTTGAAGCAAACTACGCGCACGTGATAATTGCGATTTGGATGTGTTTTCCGATATATTCATCATTTCGCCGATATCTTTATGGGAGTAGCCTTCGATTATGTATAAGTTGAAAACCGTTCGATAGCCGTCAGGGAGTTCCTGTACCAATTGCAAGACTTCTTCATTGCTGATTTGTGATACAGCATCGGGTTCATAACTCTTTGCCGCGAACACTTCGGTATATTCCATTTCCTTGCCGCTTTTCAGGTTTTTCTTATAAAAATTAATGGCGGTATTCACCATAATTCTGCGCAACCAGCCTTCAAAAGAACCTTCTCCGGAATATTTGTCGAGGTAGGTGAATATTCGTATAAACCCTTCCTGAAGAATATCTTCGGCAGACATGCGGTTTTTTGCATAGCGCAAACAAACCCCCCAAAGCTTTGGAGCATAGCGATGATAGAGCTCGTTCTGAGCACTCCCGTCACCCTTTATACTCAGCGCCCTGAGTTCTTCGTCTGTCCTTTTCAATTCTGACGTTCCTCCGGCAGTGTTATTAGACAATTAGTGAATAGTATAGGTTGCATGTAAATCCTCAATAATTAACAATTTCATCGAAAAAATGTTAATTACTTTTTATCAGCCTCTTTACATACATTTTCAATGACCCGCATCGCTTTCTTAAAACCGTAATCATAAGCGGCATAAAGATCCTCGCAAGCTTTGTCATTGGCGCCGATTTCTAGTTTGGCCAAGGCCCGGAAATAGTAAACTTCGGCATAACCCGGTGCTAAAATCAACGCCAGGTCAAAATCTTCGATGGCTTCGTTATAATGTTTCAGCTCATATTTTGCCAATCCGCGGTAAGCATAAGCCTCCGTATTCTCCGTATTGACTACAATGCAAGAGTCGAAATACTGAATGGCTGTTTTATAGTTTTTGGCATCAAAAAAACTTAATCCTTTTTTCAGCAATTGCTCATCCTTGCTTGTTTCCTTTTGTGCAGATATATTTTGGACGGATAGTAAACAGATGAAAATCAGGGTAGAAAACAGTTTAATCATAATGTTTTTGTGTTAAATTTAGTGCAGCATAATAAGTAGTTATGCCCAAAAATACAGTTTTTATTTGATACGCCCGTAAAAGGATAATGATATGTTTACGAAAGCTTAAAAAACTATAAAATCAAAAATCGCAGGCATCTTTACACTATCTTTGTTAAAATACAATTAGAATTATGTCACGATCAAGAAAAAAAACCAAGAAAAAACGCTCAAAACCCACCAATAGTTTTATTCGCCAGGTAATTGAAGTATTTGCTTCGAATCCGCATTCGGCACTTAATTATAAACAAGTAAGTAAGCGCCTGGGCATTGGCGACAAGCCGGGCCGCGAATTGGTACACCAAATCATGTATCAGCTGGAGGAGGACGGAATCATTCAACAACAGCATCGCGGAAAGTACAAAATCAGCGAAGAGCATCTGAACAATTTCTCGCCTGTACGCGTGGTTCAGGGTGTGGTGGAAATGAAGCGCACCGGAAAAGCTTACGTTATCAGCGATGAGTTGCCGGAAGATATTTTTATCAACGCAGCCAATACACATAAGGCTTTTGACGGCGATATCGTAAAAGTGCAATTATTCCCCAAAAGGGGCCGCCGTAAACTCGAAGGGCAAATTGTGGAAATCGTAAAACGCAAGAAAACAACCTTTGTGGGTATTTTGCAGGTTTCCAGTAAATTCGCTTTTCTGGTACCGGATAAAGAAAGTGTTCCGGTTGATTTTTTCATCCCGATAGATAAAATAAAAGGTGCCCGTAATGGCGAAAAAGTTATCGTCAAATTTACCGACTGGCCCGAACATTCGCGCAATCCTTTTGGCGAAGTGGTGGAGGTAATCGGTATGCCGGGCCAAAACGATGTGGAGATGCTGTCGATTTTGGCGGCCAACGATTTTCCGTTGAGTTTCCCCAAACAGGTTGAGAAAGAGGCTAAACGCATTCAAAATGTGGTTTCTAAAGACGAGATAAAGAAGCGCCGCGATTTCCGCAATATCTTCACCTGTACCATCGACCCGGTGGATGCCAAGGATTTTGATGACGCCCTTTCTATTCGCAAGCTCGAAAACGGAAACTGGGAAGTGGGTGTGCATATCGCCGATGTGTCGCATTATGTGCGTCCCGGTTCGGCCATTGACAAAGAGGCCTACGAGCGCGGCACCTCCATTTATTTGGTGGACCGTGTAATCCCGATGCTGCCCGAACAGCTTTCAAATTTGGTTTGTTCCCTGCGTCCCGATGAGGAGAAACTGACCTTTTCG
The DNA here is from genome assembly GCA_964442545.1 of uncultured Prolixibacteraceae bacterium. GTDB lineage: Bacteria > Bacteroidota > Bacteroidia > Bacteroidales > UBA1556 > UBA6267. The sequence goes on from CAYUAN010000261.1 coordinate 3,949, forward strand.
GCCGTGTTCGAACTGGATGAGGAGGCGCATGTGCTGAATCAGTGGTTTGGCCGTACGGTAATAAAGTCTGACAGACGCTTTACTTACGAAGAGGTGCAGGCGATGATTGAAGGCGGTGACGGGGATTTCAAGCCGAATTTAATGCAGTTGCACAAATTGGCTTCCAAGTTGCGGGAGGAACGGTTCCGCAAGGGAAGTATCAACTTCAATTCCGAGGAAATCCGCTTTAAGCTGGATGAAAACGGTAAGCCGGTAAGTGCCTTTATTAAAGAACAAAAGGAGTCAAACCAACTGGTAGAAGATTTTATGCTTTTGGCCAATCGAAAAGTGGCCGAACATGTCGGCATGGCCAAAAAAGGCAGCAAGCAAAAGCCCAAAACTTTTGTGTATCGTATTCACGATGCGCCCAATGATGAAAAACTGCAGACCTTTTCGGAGTTTATTCGCAAATTGGGGTATCGCATTAGTTTGGTTTCACGCAAAAGCCTGGTTAATTCCCTGAACCGATTATTTGAACAAATCAGGGGTAAGGGCGAGGAGCATATGATTGAAACTATTGCTATTCGTACGATGTCCAAGGCGGTATATTCAACGCAAAATATCGGGCATTATGGCCTGGCCTTTAAGTATTACACTCATTTTACTTCGCCCATTCGTCGTTATCCCGACCTGATGGTGCATCGTTTGTTGCAGCGCTATTTGGAAAATAAACCGTCGGTGGATGCCGCCGAATATGAAGAATATTGTGAGCATGCCTCGGATATGGAACGCAAAGCTGCTATGGCTGAGCGCGAGTCGGTGAAGTATAAACAAATGGAATTTATGCTGGAAAAAGTAGGACAGGAGTTCTATGGCGTTATTTCCGGCGTTAGTAAATGGGGTTTGTTTGTGGAGGTTGGTGAAGCCAAGAGCGAAGGCCTGGTTTCTATCCGTAGCATGGATGATGATTTCTACTACCTCGACGAGGACAACTACCGCATTATCGGCCGCCGTTACGGACATGAATACCGTTTAGGCGATAAGGTGCTGGTGAAAGTAAAAGAGGTGAATCTGATTAACCGCCAGATGGATTTGGTATTGGTGGAGTAGGGAGGCCGTGGCCTCAACTTCGCTCGGCCACCTGGAAGTTGGAAGAAAGGTGTTGGAAGCTGGAAGACGGAAGTCGGAAGACCGCAGGTCATCGAGCGTAGTCGAGATGCCTGTAGTTTTTACCTTTTTTTGAACCATTCTGCAAGCGAAACCCAAGTGCAGGAATCCGTCCTCCTT
>CAYUAN010000262.1:0-1714 GCA_964442545.1 uncultured Prolixibacteraceae bacterium
CTTTATCATGATTTCTTATCTTTTATTTTGTCCCACTAAATAATTTAACTGAGCCGACAACTCCATATATTCAGCCTTTTGCCGTAAAAAATCCAGCTTTATATTAATTCCGCTTTCCATATTCTGAATAAACTGTACATAATTAATTTCACCCAGTCTGTAAGCCAGATTCGACGCGGCAATTTGCTCATCTGCCAGCGGCAAGGCCTCTTTTTTAAAATAGGCCAACACATCCGCCAATACACGATAGCGGCTTAACAACTGATTATATTGTGCATTCAGTTCCAGATTCTTCCGGTCATACTGTTGCCGGCTGATTTCATAATTTAATTTCGCCGCCTTGTTTTTCCCGGATTGAGCAAAAAACAAAACAGGCATGGAAATACCCACTTGCCAGGAATTAAAGCCCGACTGCCCATTGACACTTTGCAAGGCGTAATTCACATCAAATTTTGGCAACAATCCCGAACGCTCCGCTTTCCAACTCCTTTCGGCCAGGCTGATATTCGCCGCATATAAATCCAGCTCGGGACTTCGTGTAAGACTGTCGGCCCTGGTCGGAATAAACAAGCTCTGCTCCGAGCCTTCCTGCTGTACATCAATCGGCCCCTTAACCATCAGGTATTGGTTTAATATCTGCAAGGAGGCCAAATAATTGCTTTTCGCCATACGAATGTTCACCATTAGTTCCTGATATTTCGATGATGCCGAAAGATATTCCAAACGAGAGGTTTGTTCCTCTTTATACCGCAGTTCGGCAGCTTCAAGAAAGCCGGTATAAATACTATCCATCTGCTTATATAATTCCCACTGCTGTTTGTATATCAATGCCCTGTTCCAAGCAATACTTACATCACGAATCAGCATTTGCTCTGTGAGGTCTTTAGCCACCTCGGCTTGTTGCATCCGCGTATTACCCAGTTTACTTTTCGAAAACATTCCAATCAAATCGATATCGCTCTGACTTATCCCTACCACATTTTGAGTGCCGGTACTTCCATTGCCCACTTCATCTTTTCCGGTATAAACCGAGGTCATCCCAAAATCGTAAGCCGTAGCCTTCAGTGATTTCTGCTTTTCAACCTCCATATTCGCCATTTTCATGGTCGGGTATTTCTGCAAAGCGCGTTGTACGGCCGCCTGAAGGGTAAAAGCAGAATCCTGCGCATTAAGCTTATTCACAAAAAACGACAAGGTAATTACCAAAACCGATGTTACCATTACTTTAGGAATGCTGTTCATTTTATTGAAGTTTTTATTTTCCACCCAACGATACAAAACCGGAATTACGACTAAGGTCAATAATGTTGAGGTAATCATGCCGCCGATTACGACTGTTGCCAAAGGCCGCTGCACCTCTGCTCCTGCCGAAACAGAAATGGCCATGGGCAAAAAACCGAGTATATCGGTGGATGCTGTTAATAAAATCGGGCGAATACGACGAACCGCCCCTTTCTTTATTAAATCGTTTAGTTTAAGTTTTCCTTCCTTTTTAAGCTCATTAAAACCATTAATCATTACCAGGCCGTTCAATACCGCCACGCCAAACAAAACAATGAAACCGACACCTGCCGAAATGCTAAAGGGCATATCGCGCAACCATAACGAGAAAATACCGCCTACCGCCGCAAAAGGGACGGCAATATAAATCATCAGGGTTTGCTTCAATGATTTAACGGCAAAAAAGACCAGAATAAAAATTAATGCCAAAGCC
>CAYUAN010000263.1:0-14885 GCA_964442545.1 uncultured Prolixibacteraceae bacterium
ATTAACTTGGGACTTATGGAAAAGTATGTACTTATTTTGGCAGGAGGTATCGGACAGCGTATGAATATGGATATCCCCAAACAGTTTATTCCCGTAATCGGGAAACCGGTGCTGATGCATACGATTTCGCGCTTTCGTGAATATGACCCGCGTGTTCAGATTATTGTTGTTATTCCCCGGGATCATATTCCCTTGTGGAAAGACCTCTGTACCGAGTTCAATTTCAAAATTGAGCATCAGATTGTGCGTGGGGGCAAAGAGCGTTTCTATTCCGTAAAGCAAGGCCTGAGCAGGGTGCCTGATGATGCTTTGGTGCTTATCCACGATGGTGTGCGTCCTCTGGTAAGTCGCGACACTATTGACCGTGTGGTGAAAACCGCCGAGAAAAAAGGGAATGCAATTCCCTATATTGACATTGTGCATTCCATTCGCAAAGTGGCCAATGGCAAAAGCAAAGCCATCGACCGCTCAAAACTGAAAATTATCCAGACACCCCAAGGTTTTCATTCCACGATTATCAAGCAGGCTTACGCCCGTCGCTACCGCAAAAGCTTTACCGATGATGCCGGTGTTTTGGAAGCAATGGGCCACGAAATAAATCTGGTAAAAGGGAATAATAAGAATATGAAGATTACAAGTTCTACGGATATTCATTTGGTGGAATGCCTGATGTCTATTTAATGGGCCGTCCTTTCCACCGAATGCGGATTAAAGGGCTAAGCAAAGCCGTTAGCAGCACATAAAAGGGGTAAAGCAGTTGAACCGGAATATAATAGCGTATTAGTTTTTGTTGTTTCAAAAAACGCAGCCCGCTATGGATAAGGGGAAAATCAAGCAGCAATTTCGTCCCAAACAGGAAAAAAAAGAAATATCGATATTTTTCCATTGGAATGAAAGCCATATCCACCAACAAAATCAAATTAAATACGGCAATAAATAAGGCGATAAATCGGCTGAATACGGATTGATAATTTCCTGTTTTAGAGGCCCAACGAATTCGTTGCCGGAAAAATGCGGCAAGATTTTCAGCCGGCATGGTGGTGGCAATGGCTTCCCGACTTTTGATAAAACCGATTGCTCGTCCGCCGTATTTTTGTATCACAGCTTCCATTAAAAACTGGTCGTCACCACTGCTGCTTTTTCCGGAATAGATTTGCGTTTCAAATTCCAAAGCGACAGCCTTCTCAAAACCCATATTTGCCGCATTCAGCATTATGGGCCTATTTAATTTTATAGCGGCTGCCGCGCTTACAATTAAACTACTGAATTCGACTGCCTGCAGGCGGGCAAAAAATGTGTTCAGCGGCCCAAAACGCACAGGACCGGCTACTAATTTGAAATGGTCATTGTTAAAAGCATGATTATAACAGCGCAACAATTGCGGCCCGATACGCACATCGGCATCCAGACTGATAATGTATTCGCCATGAGCATGATGCAGCCCATGCGCAAGAGCAGCTTTCTTCCCGCCTTTGGAGTGCAGTATCCGGCAGGCGACCGAAGCATCTTTCAATACGGACTCGGCTATTTTCACCGATTCGTCCTTCGAATCATCATCAATCAGTATCAATTCAAAAGATTGCCTCGGATAATCCTGTTGCAGGAGGTCGCCTATTATCCGAGGGATATTCTGCTCCTCGTCCCGAAAGGGAATTAATATGCTGAAAAACAGGGCTTGTTTTATTTCGTCTTGTTGGCAGTCGCCTTGCTTCGATGAAAACCAACCCTTTGCCAGCCATAGCAAAAAAAGCAAATAGCCCGCGGCAAAAACGATATTGACCATCAAAAACAAATCCATGGGCTTATTTGTTTTTTATGTTTTTGAAAAATGTCAAATCCTTGACAAACAACAGCCCGATAAGTGCGGGCAATATAATGTTGACAACCCAAATCAAGGTGCTGGCGATAAAAACCTGCGCATCATCAAATTGCATCTCGGGCATAATATAATCGCCGTAAAAACGGAATACGGTGATGCTAATCGCAGCGCGAATGGCAAATTCCACAAGTGCAATCGACGGGCGAATCATATTCAGGAAAAAGATAGAGAAAACAAGAATATACAAATGCACGATGGGAATATGCAGTCCGACGGCCCACAAAAGCAAAACAAATTGTGTACTGAAAACAAAATACCGGAGTATGCTGTATGCGAGCGTGATACTTAATTCCGGGTATTTATAAGTGGAAAACACCTGAATATATTCATAAATCCGTTTCCATGATTTGGGAACAATTTGTGATAACACGGATATTTTGAAATACAGAAATATTAAAATTACAATCAGTAGTATCCCCAGAATCTGAATCAGGTAAAAGTCGTTTAGCTCCCATAAATTATGTTGAAGTAATAAGTAACTGACAGACAAAAAGCCGAAAATAAAACTTACCAGGGTTTGCGCATAGCTGCCAATCAGGGTGATAAATGTTCCTTGCAGGAAATTTGTTTTTTTCAAAACGAATACGCGCCCCAGAAAATCCCCGATACGGTTGGGGCTAAGCGCACTGACACTGGCTCCGGCCAAAACACCTTTTACGGCCAGCCAAAATGAAATCTCTTCGCGCGATTCGACGATATAACGCCACTTTTGCGCCTCAATGCCCCAGTTTAAGGGCATCAATAGAACGATAAGTACAAATGTTTTAATAAATGAAGGCTCCCGGAAGTAGGCGATTAGCATGTTTTCGTATGATAGCAGGTCTTTTTCTTCAAAAGCGACATACAAAAACCATAAAGCTCCAATTATTATGGCGGAGCGGATAATTATGTTGTAAGTTTTGTATAATTTTGTTTTATCCATTAATTAGCTGCTTCTTTTGAAAAAAGACCGTATTATATTAGGAATCGACCCCGGGACAACCATTATGGGCTACGGCTTGATTCACCAAAAAGGCAATAAAATCGAATTGCTCAGCCTTGGTGTGGTAAAATTAAACAAACTTAGTAACCAAGCCCAGAAACTTCAGAAAATTTTCAAACGAACCCTTTCGCTGATTGAGGAATATAATCCCGATGAAATGGCCATTGAGGCGCAGTTTTTCGGTAAAAACGTGCAGTCGATGCTCAAGTTGGGCCGGGCACAAGGCGTGGCTATTGCCGCCGCCCTTTATCGCGATATTCCTTATGTGGAATATGCGCCCAAAAAGATTAAGCGTTCGATTACGGGTAATGGAAACGCTTCCAAAGAGCAGGTGGCGGCTATGCTGAAGACCTTAATCGGTTTGAAAGAAATCCCTGACCTGCTTGATGCCACCGACGCCCTTGCGGCGGCGGTTTGCCACTTTTATCAACGTACCGATACCGGTGGCGGTAAGTCCTACGGAAGCTGGAAGGCTTTTTTGTCGGATAACCCGAAACGGAAATTATAAAAAAACCGCCTTGAGTAATGCTCAAGGCGGTTTTTGTATCCAATAGCCTGTTTATTGGAGGATTAGTTTTTTACGGAATGTTTTGGCACCGGAAGTTCCAAGCATAAAATACACGCCTTTGGGCAATGTGCTGAAATCAAGACGGAACTCCTTTTGTCCGGTATTTTTCGCTTGCCAAACGATTTTTCCGGAGGAGGAATAGATAAAGATTTGATCAATAATCTGCTCCGACTGAACATGGATGATTCCTTGAGACGGGTTGGGGAATACCGACAATAAATCATCATCGATAACATGTGGCAATCCGTTGCAGGCATCAATAATTACCACAACGGTATCTCTTTCGGAACAACCGCTGAGGGGATTGGTTACCAGAAGTGTAAAGTCGTGGGAGCCTGTTCCTAAGCTACTTGCATTGATTTGCAGTACCGAGTCGGTGCTTCCGTTGCTCCACTGGTATTGATATGCCGGGCCCAAAGCGGGGCTGAGGGTGATGCTGTGATTGATACAGATTTGAGTATCCTGTGGTAATTGCGGTTGGGGCGCGGGATATACAGTGGTGTATGCCGTGTCTTGATTAGTGCAGTTATTAATATCGGTATAGGTATAAATCAGTGTGTCGCGGCCTGGGCCTGCATCGGCAGCCGTGAAAATAATACCCTGCACTCCGCGGCCTGAATAGGTGCCTCCGCCGGGTGTTCCTGCATTTAGGATTAGCGGAAGATCATTTGTACAGAATGAGGTATCCAAATTGCCAAAGTTTACGACCGGCAAATTATGAATAAGGGTATAAGCCGTATCACTATTAGTACAATTGTGATTGTCGGTGTAGATATAAATCAAAGTATCGGATCCGGCACCTGCCATCGAAGGACTGAAAGTAATTCCCTGTATTCCGTTGCCCGAATAGGTCCCTCCGGCCGGACTTGCATTTGTTAATAATACCGGAGCATCATTCAGGCAAAATTCAGGTGCCAGACTTCCGAAGTGTACCACAGGGCTTTTATATACCACGCTAGTGGCCGTATCCGAATTACTGCACATATTGGCATCGGTAATATTGTAGATTATTTGTACCTGGCTGCTGTCCACGCCTATGGGAAACAATACATTCTCGGGATGGAATACATTGCCCGTAACGGCATAGCTGCTGAAACTGCCTCCGTTGTTTGCCGGATTCAGGGTGTCAGGCAAATTATTATTGCAATAAGTTGCGGACAAACCGCTAAACGATGCATCGGGCAGGTCGTGTACGATTAAGCTTAGCGTATCTTTTGATTCGCATCCCCAGCTGTTGGTATAAGTGTAAACAATATCAGAAGTGCCCACGGTATTGGGTGCGAATTGATTTCCGTTGATGAGGCCCGGTCCGGAAAGTGTTCCCCCGGCCGGACTAGCGCTTATGGTTATGGCCGGCTCCCCGAGGCACATATTGGTGTCGGTTGCCGTTATGCTCAAACTTGTCGGACTGTGTACAATCAGGGTATAGGTGTTGGATGTAACCGATGCCGCGCTCCCGGATACCACACATTTATAATGTGTATTGTTCAGGGCGCTATTCAATAATCCGATAAGCAATGTGTCTCCGGTTTCGTCGGGCAGTAAGGTGTCGTTGCGGTACCACTGATAGTGTAAACGACTATTGTGTGATGCTATGATGCGCAAAAAGGTCGTGTCGCCCGCACATAAAGAACTGGCTGTTATTTGTGAATCGATTTGAATGGCCTGGCCGCTTACTTCAGCCATTGCACCGTATAACGGATGTGTGCCCGAACTTTGGTTAAAACTAAATTTGCGGCTATAGCTATTTGTCGCAGGATTGTATTCGAACATAACACCATAAGCGTTAACACCGCCTAAAGAGGTCATTCCGTAGAAATTACCGTTTGATGCATACAAGAGTTTTCCTTTAGGCTTGTTTCCGTTTGTTTGTGTCAGATGTACTTTTGTGCTGATGCTGTTTGTTACGGGATTATAACTTATCAGTGTTCCTTCCGAATTATTACCGCCTCCGGTAATCGTGGCCCATAAGATTCCATTCTCGTCTTCTACCAAGGCATTTGCGTAGCTATAGTAGCCTGTGTAGGAAAATAAACTTTTACGGAAACTAACCGTGCCTGTTGCCGGGTCGAAGCGGGAAATTGAACCGTGGGAATAATAATTACTGAAATCGTCGCCGGTGATAAAATACAGATAACCGTCTTTTGCTTTGAGCAAATCGCCCCGTACCCCAAAGCCCACATTTGACGAGCTGTTGAAATTGTATTTGGCGGCGGCAGCTCCTGTGTTCAGATTATACTCGACAATGGCACCGTAATTTCCTGTTGTTCCTTGCAAAGTGGTGAAGTATAGCTTTCCGTACGATTCAACAGGTGTGCAGCTTGCATTGGAGCCGTATGTGCTTCCCAAATCGAGCTTTTTTGTCAGGGAATTGGTTCCCGGATCTAATTGAACCAAAGTGCCGGCATTATTTTGTCCGCCTGCATTGGTCAGGAAATAGAGTTTGCCGTCGGAGGCTTCCATTAGCCCGCCTTCGGGATTTATGCCAAGAGTATTGCTGAGGTCGGCAATTTTGATGACCGTATCATTATTGGCCGGATCGATTTTGAAAACACTGCCCTTGTCGTAGAGTCCGCCGGAATAAGTTAAGCCGTAAAGTTTTCCGTCGGAGGCAAGGAATAGCCCGCCTTTAGGATTTGTGCCGTTTATGGGATTCTTAAAGCTCATCAGCTTATTAACGGAGCCGCTACCTAATTGATATGAAATCAGCGTTCCGTTATTGTTATACCCTCCCGAAGCCGCAAGTCCGATAATTTTATTGTTTTCAAAATAGGGTGCTAAATAATTTCGTCCGTTTTCAGAAGTGGTGTCGTAAACCGCACGGCTAATGCTTGCGGTGCTAATATCGTATTTGAAATATCCGCTTACATTACCGGAATAATAGCCACCATAAATACTATGGTCGCTGCTGCGGTATTCAAAACCGTGTACGTTGGATGCAATTAAGGTATCCATAATGGCAATGGAATCCAGTGACGGACGATATAAGAATACATTGAAATAATAGGGCGACCAACTGCCGGAACTAATAATGCCAAACAGGGAATCGGTCCCCACTTTTACCATTGGGATACTGCCCCAAGCTCCTTTGCCGTTAAAATCTTTTCGTGCCGTAAGTGTGTGTGACGAAGGATTATAGCGAAAAATGTTTCCTTTATTATTTGCGGCTCCTTGATTATTTATTCCATAAATGTTTCCATCGGAGCCCTCCACGATTCCAAAGGGAGAATTTCCCCCCGATCCGCTGGCAAAACTTGCCTCCACGGCATATGTGCCGTTTGAAGGATTATAACTGAAAATGGTTCCGTAACTTTGATTTGCCCCGCCTTCTTCCGTTGTGCCGTAAATTTTTCCGTTGGATGCCAGAATAAGATATCCGCTTGGGTATTCACCGTCATTGCTTGACGAGCTATACTGAAAGTGATGTAAAACGGTATAGGTCCCGCTGCTGATATTGTATGCAAACAGGACTCCTTTATTTCCGCTACCACCTTCTCGCGTGGTTCCGTATAATATGCCGTTGTGGTATAAAAGCCCTTTGGTCGGCCATTTGCCGTTGCTGATATCGAAAGTGTGTAAAATCTGCATTTCGGCAGAAGTACCGGTGCTGTTATAGACCAGCTTGAAAATATAGCCTGCACCTTTCAATCCGCCAAAACTGTATGTGGACAAATGTGGTCCGCCCCAACGGGTCATGCCGTATATATTACCCTGTGCATCCGCACACAATTTGCCTACAGGATTTTCTCCCGGATTCAAGTATTCGAAATTATGAATTACCTGCAAATTTCCTCCGGTGGAATCGGTTTTAAAAACCGTACCTGCATCATGCGTTCCTCCTTCGGATGTTAATCCGTAGTAATTCATCTGTGCCTTGGCAAAAAGGCTAAGTACAACAAATAAAACAATATATGCTCCTCTTTCCATAGTTATTAATTTAGATACGTTTATAATTAATGATTATGACAAAGAAAAATTAATAATATTGTTTGAAAAATACGCAAAATGCCTAAAAACAATAAATATTTAACAAGGCAAAGTTGAAAACCCTATAAATATCACATGTGAAACAGGGCAAAAAAGAAAGCGCTACACATTATTGTGTAGCGCTTTCATATATTAATTTGTAAATTGGTTTATTTGAATGCTTTAGCGATATTTTCCGCTAATTCATTAAATTCTTCTTGTGATAGTTTCAACTTCGGCTGTTTAAAATCCATATCGTAAATGGTATTTATGGGAATAACATGGATATGGGTGTGAGGAACCTCCAAACCGATAACCGTGAAACCGATACGTTTGCAAGGAACTATTGCTTCCACTGCTTTGCCAACACGCTTAGCGAAATTCCAAAGTCCGGCATGCAGTTCATCGTCCAGGTCAAGAATGTAGTCCACCTCTTTCTTGGGAATCACCAGGGTATGTCCTTTTGCCAATGGGTTAATATCCAGAAAAGCATAGAAGTTATCATCTTCGGCAACTTTATACGAAGGGATTTCCCCATTTACGATTTTTGTAAAAATAGTACTCATATTAGCGGCTTATTTCAATGATTTCAAATTTAATCTTTCCGGCCGGAATGTCAATCTCGGCAATTTCACCTTGTTTTTTTCCCAGCAATCCCTTGGCGATAGGAGAGGTAACCGAAATTTTCCCGGATTTCAAATCAGCTTCTTTTTCCGGAACGATGGTGTAATCCATCACCGCACCATTGGCAATGTTTTTTATACGTACCTTGGAGAGCAGTAAAACTTTGGATGTGTCCATCTTCGACTCATCGAGTATGCGGGCATTACGGATGATTTCCTGCAGTTTGGCAATCTTCAATTCCAACATGCCTTGCGCCTCTTTGGCTGCATCATATTCTGCATTTTCCGATAAATCTCCTTTGTCTCTTGCCTCGGCAATTTGTGCTGATATTGCAGGCCGTTGCACGGTGGTCAGTTCTTTTAGCTCATCACGAAGCTTTTGCAAACCCTCTTTCGAAAAATATTGTATTTCTGCCATATTTCTAGAGTCTTTATATTAAAAAAGCACACTGCCTGAGTGTGTCTTTCGGTTTTGTCTAAATGCAAGAAGACTCCGTTTAAGAGTCTTCTTGCGCTATTTGTTGCAAAAATAATATAAATTATCTTATGCGCTATATTTCTTACAGATGAATGCGAATTCCGATACTGTGTGTTCCGGAATAGGGGTTGGATGCCTGATAAGCATAGTCAACGGAGATTCCGCCGCCCTCTTTGTTTATTGGTACTTCAACGCTCGCTCCGGCAGCAAGTCCGGTATGGGCTGTCATACGAAGTTCATCGTCAAACAAATCAGACTCAAACGTATATCCGGCGCGTAAAACCAGAATTTGACCGAAAGAGAAACGCAAACCAACAGAATGCTGATCATTGGTAAATGAGTTTGATGTAAAGGTATAAGAAGGTGTCAGCTTCATTTTTTCCGCTAATTCAAAATCATAGGCCATACCCAGTTTGATCAACGAGGGTAATTCGAAACTTGCAGATCGCTGGTTTACTGTCATGGCATTTACCTGACCGGGTACGAAACCGCGGAAAGATAAACCGTCACCGGAATATTGCATATTAGGGCCAACATTTTTTAATGATACACCAAACTTCATTTGCTTTTTCTTACCGGTAATATATTGAATACCCGCGTCAATGGCAACTGTACTGGCCTTTACGTTGGATATGGACTCACTCACAATCTTGATATTGATACCACCGTAAATACTATGCGAGAAACTCTTGGCATAGGAGATATTAATATTGCTTTGTTTCGGCGAGAAAGTACCGATTCCACCTTCAGGCTGGTCAACGGTGGTAATGGGGATATCGCCATAGCTAAATGAAACCACGGAAAGCCCGATAACACCTCCATTTTCACCTAAACGCTGGGTAAGTCCGAAAGCTGCGATATTCGTTCCTGTTCCTTTAAGATAGGTTGTATTGGAAAATATCAACTCCGTTTTACGGGTATGTGCAATACCGGCAACATTTAAGAATTGGGCTTCGAGTCCTCGTACGCTTGCCGCATTCGAGCCGCCTAAGCCGTTGCTTCGGGCCCAGGGATTAATGAGCAATTGTCCGGCACCTGCTTCTCCGGCACGGTCTTTATTCCCTGCGTATGTGTAGCCCGGTACCAGTACAAAACCAAGTATGATACTGCTGATTAAAAGTCTATAAAAATGCTTCATCTGTATATAATTTTTATATTCTGTCATATTTATTTTGCCTGCCTGCCGGCAGGCTTTTATTCAAATTCCGTTTATGTTTAGAATGCGTTTAAGTCAACCGGACGAAGTACGCCAAACCATTTGATTACCTTCTCACCAATTCCCGGAGCATCAATATGGATGTAATAAACGCCACTTGCAATCGGGATATTGGCATGGTTTTTCAAATCCCAATCAAGGAATGTGTTTGACTCATCTTTTTTGAATCGGCGTACCAATGTTCCATTAGTTGTATAGATACTTACGGTACAACGTTCCGGAAGATTTGTGATTTTTACACGATTATCCAGTTGGTTTTCTTCGTAAGATGAAAACGCATAATACGGATTGGGCACAACGCGAATCAAATCCAATGCATTTTCAGCTTGTGTTTGATTGGATAATTGTACGGCCAAGTCCCCTGTATTAAAGGTGTACATCGGATAAGAGTTGTTTGGTTTAGGCATTGAACCACTGCTATAGATTCCTTTTTGGTAAGGATGGGTAACGCGCAAACTAATCTTAACATCATTATCCAACCATTTCTCATCCAGGCGGGCCATCGGGATACTTGTCCACATAATCTCGCTGTGGACTTTCATCATCTTAATAGCATTGGCATTGGTACCCAATGTTTGTAAAATCCACTTACCACCATCGTAGGCCGGGCATCCGTTTGCGTTATCGGAATGACGCAAGATATATAGGAAATGCTTACCACCAAAAAGAATGTCACCAAGTGGAGTTTGGAAGTTTGTTGTCGGATTGAATTGCATATCTGCTCCGTTTTCGCCAACCAGCCATGAAGACTCTCCATACATAATATTTAAGCGCTCGCCTGTCTCTACACTGATGGCATAACCCGGGAACCAGCCCATACCCTTATCGGAAATATAGTTCGGATCTTCAGGATTATTGCTGGCACCACTACCCGGAGTGGCAAAGTTTCCGTCTTTGTCGATTGAGGCGTGGTCGCGAATTTGCAGTTTAGCACGTCCGCCCTCACTGGATGTCGGATCATCTCCTGTTTCAATTACAACACAACGTGTCCACTTTGATTTATCAGATGTGAAAACGATATCCACGCTTTCTAGGATACTTAATTTATATGATGTATGTGTTGAAGTACCGGCAGGACCGTCCTCATATTTCGAAGCCATACGGTAAGGTGCCCAAGTACGGTTAATCAATTTTTCGAATTGCTCTTCAGGATCTAACCATTTGCCCGGATCATAATCATTGTTTTCCGGCTTTGATTTATCCTCAAGTGTACCGGAACGAATCCAGTTATAAGCACTTCCATTATCAATATCCGGAACTCCGCTCAACCATTTATGAGCACTGTCTTGATAAGTAATGGTTGCAGAAATAACACCGTTTTGGAATAAATCAGGTGTGCCCGGCGATTGTGCTTGACCAATTTCAACACTAATACCTTCATCAAGGAATAATTGCTCATTGGCAATTTTGATTCCAACCAAAGAGCTGTCTAAAACATCACCATTTTTATATAATACCCAATGAGCGGTATCAATATCTCCGGCCGGAATAAATTTCAAAGTATAATCAGCGGCTTCAACACGCAAGGGGTCAATAACCTTTATTTTAATAGGTCCGTGACCATTGGTGTATTCCGGTTTTTCCATTTGATTATCCTTTAAGATAGTCTCAAAGCTTTCTTTGGTTAATTCCAATTCATTACCACCATTACCACGTCCGTCAACACGGGTGATTTTGGGACCGTCTCCGTAAGAAGAGTGAATAACGGTTCCGTTAGCTTCCGGATCCGGAATATGCGGAATGGCCGTTTGAACCTTAATCGGTCCTACAGCAGCTTTACGTCCTGCCAGATATGGCTTTTTCTGTCCGTATAAACCGTTAATATCATCAGGGTTTTGCGAATAGGGCATATATTCGTTATATGCATAGGCAATGGCTACGTAATAATATTTTTTATTATTCACTAAACGGGGATCGCCGGTGGCAAATTTGTCTTCTGTAATCAGGAATGAGTGGCGGATACCGTTATTTTCCGCTTCAACCATCAATTGAGGAACACTTCCTCCAAGTTTTTCGTCATATACATAATTTACCAGGTTTCCAACATAATATTTGAGATCGCATTGAGCAACAAGACGAGCTTTGTCAGGATCTCTGATATCAGCAATGGAAACGTCTGAATTACGCAATTGGAAAATTTGATATCCTTGGAAATTATAGGTAGAGTCGAAACGGGTTGGACTCAATGCAGTGTCATTTAATGGCGGAATAGTTACATCTTCTTCTTCATAATCCTCTTTGGCATTATTTGAGGCAGGAATATTTTCGAGATAAAGAACGATGGTTTTATCAAGCTCTTGAATAATTAATTCAGGAGCGTCCGGTCCGTCCAATACTTTAAAACAGTTATCAAATAGAGCTTGAGCTTTGTCATCAATCTTACGCAAAAGCTCAACTGATGCAAAGGGTCCTCCTGATGAGGCACGTGCCCAAGGAATACCTACCGTAATATAGTTTACAGCACCTGACTCCAGTGTAAAAGGTCCTGCAGACTGCATAAAACGGCGGTCATAGGCTTTATTTCCTGCAGTTTGCTCAGTCCATTTTTTTGGTGATGGCGGAATTCCTCCGGTACCCCAATCACAAGGGTCAGTTAGGTCGGGGAACATAAAATCGCATTCAGGGCCTGTACCACCTGAGGCAGGGTGGGCGTTTCCTCCATAATGCATCCGTACGCCATCTTTCCAGATACCGCGAAGCAACTGATAATACTCATCAGCGCGTTGTGGGTCAGTTGTGGCAGGGTTACTACCACCACCAACATTGTTATGGTAAACGAATTTCCGCATACCAAAACGTTCATTATCAACAATCGAATCACCAAAGTTTACACCATTAATACTTTCGTCACATAATTGGTTTCCGTTGGCATCTAATTTTGGGTTGTCAATTCCATCGGCATCCATATAGGGTCCTTGGAAAAAGTCAACACCGACAGCCGGAGGCTGAGCTCCATAATGGTCAGGCTTGCCTAAACCATCTACCTGTTTTCCATTATAACAATATCCTAAACCACGCTGCACATCACATCCTACATAATCATCATAAGCGTATCCCAAATCGGTATCCACCCACTGGCTGAAATATGTTTCTGTTAAGCGGAACGATGAACGATTAATAATCTCGTAAGTATAAAATGTCATATTGTTAATTTCATCATTGGTCGAAAAGGCAAATGCTTGCGCTCTGATTTCAACACCAATGGAATTACCGTTAGATTCTGTATGGATATTACCGTTATCATTAAAAACCCACCATAAAGTTTGGTCACCTTTCAATACCTGATCGGCAAGTATTCCGTTACCTTCCATGGTTGGTTCATAATAGTATTCGCCATTAGCGTTTTTCTTTGGGTGGCAAAGCGAGTTGTCGATATCATAATAGGGGTAATCACCTTGTTGCCACTCATAAACACCGTTACCGTCAACATCCACAAAGGGTGCGAGGTAAAAGTTTTGGTGTTTGGCGGTGTTTCCGTGTGCCGGCCATTCCTGAATAATTTTAGGAACTACATAGTCAGGATATTGCGAGGTTTTCCCAAACTTCTCAAGAAACTCGTCCACCTGCTCACGATATATTACGAAATGCTTGTCATATTCAGAGCAGGTAGCTTGATCGACTGCTGCTTTACCATCATCAGAAAGCGGCCCCGGCCAATAATCGTTACCATTACCGCGATAACGCTGGAATGCTCCTTTCAACTGACCGTTTACGTCAGTACCTCCCAACCATAAAGATGCGGAGAACATAGATGTTTTGGTAGAGCCTTTTGGAATTTCATATTGAGCAATTCCCTGTAAATCCCACCACATATCTCCACCGGTATTAATACGGGCGCGAACATTGTTCAGGTCCAAATCAGTTGCCGACTTGGCCGGAATACAACCTGCTGCGGAGCGGGCGTTTGTTTTATTTTTTTTTGCATTGCTACCTTCTCCGTGTACCTTATCGGCATACGCCTGTCCGGTAAATAGGAAGCTTGCTAATGTAATTGTTAAAATGTGATATAATATTTTCTTCATAACTGAAAAACTTTAATAGCAATTTTAGAAACTAAACAATACACCCAAACGAATTTGTCGAGGTAAACTATAGTTATATGGGTTATTAATTCTTGTTGAGTATAAATCACGGAATGATTGCGGGTCGATATTTGAATTAATTGCGGCTTGGTGTTCAGCAGCAGCCAGATATCCGTCGTCATCGGGGTTGCCTGTGTAACGATAAACATGCATCACATTCTTCGCATCCAATAAATTCAATATCTGTAAATATACATTTAAGTAATGGGGGTTCTTATGCTTAGAACCTTCTTTACGTTTCAGATAGAAATCGCGGTCAACCTTCATATCTACGCGGAATTGCCAAGGTAAACGAGAACCGTTAATCGATCCCTCCAATACAGCTTGTCCACCACCTAATACTGCTGAGGTAACATTACTTTGACGACTGTATGGAAGTCCCGAACCGGCAAAGAACACAAAGTTTGCACCGGTATTTTCTAACCAGCGGATAACTTTTACTTTATCAGTTCCTTTAATACGTCGAGTAGTAGTCGGGCCATTATACTTAGAGCCACGTCCGTAACGGTAATCCACGATTAATTGTAATGCGTGATTACGGTCTTGGTTAATCGGATTCAGTGTACGCAAGTTTGGTTGCCCTGAGGTTACCAGGTTAATTCCTGATGTTGCACTGGAACCGGTAGCATTGGCAAATTGCAATGTATAGCTGGCTTTCATCCATAAGTTTTTGGTTTTACGCAGATCGTATGAAATGGTTAAACCTTTAGTCGTACCAAAGTCGATATTGTTGTATGAAATGTATGATACGGGATAAGCAGAAGTGTATCGGTAAACCTGAATCATATCACGCATCTCACGATAATAAGCAGATAACTTGATAGAAGAAGAATTACTTACTTTTTGTTGGAATCCTAATTCGTAATCAGTAGTTCTCTGTGGTTTTAAATCTGGATTACTAACTACGCTATTACCAACTTGATCAATAAAGTAGTAACTAATCATATTTAGTCTGTTTCCGTTTGTTGGACGTGATGTCAAGATATCATATGGGCAAAGAATAAAGCCTCATCAGATATTGGGAAAGAGAATGAAATACGTGGTGAAATAGTAGTTTGTGGGTCATAATCCTTAAATGCTGATGCTTGCAA
>CAYUAN010000264.1:0-3556 GCA_964442545.1 uncultured Prolixibacteraceae bacterium
TGCATGCCATAAACTAACTTTCCGTAGCCGTTTACTGAATTCCGAAAATTCCATACAATAAATTATTGTATATTTATCCTCTCATTGAGATTCTCTTAGTGGTGGGGTAAAACCAATACATGCTGATTATGGAAAATTTAATACCCATTTTAATTGCCATTATATTTTTTGGCTATAAGCAATATCGAAAATCATTAAAGCAACAAGAGACAGTACCGCCTCCGGTGCCTGTGGAAAAGCCGGAAAAAGAAGAGTCGGATATGCTGACGCTCGATGATTTAATTGAAGGTTTTTTTGGTAAACAAACACAAGATTTTACCCCTCCCGTTTACGAAAATCAGGAAGCGGAAAAAGCCCCGAAAAATGACTGGATGGAAGAAATGCATAAAGAGGAACCCGACAGCATCGAATATACTGATCGAAGAAGCTCGGATACCAGCAAAAAACGGCAATTTGAAACGATTCAAAATAAGGTAGTAAAATCCAATAATACAATGGATTTCGACCTAAGGAAAGCAGTAATTTACGATGCAATCATGAATCCACCGTATTTATAGTTTCTAAAATAGAAATTTAAATTTTTGTAATTGGAGATTTTTCCTAATTTTACGCACTTTTAGCACAGGATTATTATAACATAAAATTACACGTATGATTCGAAAAATACTTTTGACTTCAGTAATGGTTTTTGCGAGCATTTATGCCTTTTCTCAATCGGCAGGTGCATTAACAGGAAAACTTACTGATGCCGAGACAAAGGAACCCATCGCCTTTGCCAATGTAATGGTTGAATTGGGTGGAAAATTCGTTAACGGAGGTGTAACAGATATTAATGGTAAATACGTTATCAAGCCCCTTTCTCCGGGTAAATATGACGTAAAGGTATCTTATGTAGGATACGAAAAACAGATGATTAAGGGAGTAATCATCAACGCCAACCGTACACAGTTTCTTGATATTAAACTGAAATCTACTGCTACTACACTAGATGTATTTGTGGTAACGGAGTACAAGATTCCTTTGATTGACAAAGACCAGACCTCGACTGGAGGAACGATGACCTCGGAAGAGATTTCAAAGATGCCGGGCCGTTCCGCTACTTCGGTAGCCATCACCGTGGGCGGTGTATTCTCCGACGAAAACGGTAATATGGGAGGTATTCGCGGAGGCCGTTCCAATGCAACAGCAACTTATATCGATGGAGTACGTGTAATCGGATCGTCAAGCTTACCAAAAGCGGCCATTGATCAGGTTTCCGTTATTACGGGTGGTACGCCGGCCGAGTATGGTGACCTTACCGGTGGTGTGATTAATATTACCACCAAAGGCCCGTCCCGCGAATTTGGTATGGGCGCTGAGGGAGCCACTTCTCAATTCCTCGATGCATACAGTAATAATCTGTTAGCTCTATATCTTCAGGGACCGTTACTGAAAGGAAAAGACTCCACCAAAAGCACTTCATTGCTTGGTTTCTTCCTTTCCGGTGAGGGACATTATGTAAAAGACCCCCGACCATTGCAGGGTGGTTCCTATCAGGTAAATGATGATCTTTTAACCCAATTGCGGCAAGACCCTTATCGTTATACCGGAACAGGATTCGGAGCCTATCAAAATTCTGAATTCGTTTACAAAAATGATCTTACCAATAATAAAGCGCGCTTAAACGCGGAAAATTATGGTGTAAACGCCTCCGGCAAAATTGATGTTCGCACATCCGATATGACCAACCTAACTTTTGGAGGTAGTATTAACTGGGGCAAAGGAAAAATTTGGAGTTTATACAACTCCATGTATAATAACGACAATAACGGAGTATATGATAATATGACCTGGCGTGTGTATGGCCGATTCACGCAGCGCTTCAAAAGCGACAAGAAAAGTGCCGTACAAAATGTATTTTACACTATTCAGGCCGACTATACACAAACTACGGGACACGTAGAGAATGAGCGTCATGGAGACAATATTTTCGCATATGGTTATGTAGGAAAATTCAAAACCTATAGCGTAAAATCCTACGAATTGGGTAGCGATACTGTTTTGGGTGTGAATAATGTATGGATTCATAATGGTTGGAGAGATACTTTATACGATTTCCAACGTTCTGATTTAAACCCCAATCTAGCCAACTATACTGATGACTATTATCACATGTATGATCCGGCTACCGGTTACTACCGTAATAGTTTAGTGGTACAAAACGGAGGCGGGCTTTTGAATGGCCAGATGCCAAATAATGTATATGGATTATATGCCAATACCGGTACGCCATATAACGGCTATAATTACTCAAATCGTACCCGTATCGGAATCAACGCCAAAGGTTCTGCCGATATTAAAGACCACGAAATTAGCTTTGGTATTCAATATGAACAACGTAAAGAAGCTGCTTATGGATACAATCCCGTTGGACTATGGACTTTAATGCGTGGTTTGACTAACCGCCACATCCTGCAGTTGGATTTTTCCAATCCGCATGCAGTTTATGATGCAAATGGTGTATTCCAGGATACCGTTTATTACGACCGTTTATATGATGCGAACACCCAATCGTTCTTTGATAAAAACCTTCGTAAAAAACTTGGAAAGCCGGTAGATGGTACCGAATGGTTGGATTTGGACAACTTCGATCCCGACATGTTTGATATCACTATGTTTAGTACCGACGAATTGTTGAATAGCGGTAATCCCTATATTTCTTATTACGGTTACGATCCTTATGGAAACAAACTGAGCTCACGCCCATCATTTAACGATTTCTTTACAGCAACCGATGAATACGGAAACTATACCCGCCCAATTGGTGCCTATGAGCCCATTTATATGGCCGGTTATATTCAAGACCGTTTCACTTTATTGCGTGATTTGATTTTTACCATTGGTGTTCGTGTTGACCGTTTTGATGCAAACCAAAAAGTATTGAAAGATCCTTATTTGTTTGCAGAAGCTCGTACCGTATCTGATGTTAATGACCCGAATTTGCAAAAATCTATCCCTTCAAATATGGGTGACGATTATGTGGTATATGTTAATAGTATTGACAATCCTACCGCTATTGTTGGTTACCGCGATGGTGATGTATGGTATAATTCACAGGGTACACAAATTACCGACCCGACTACTTTACACACATCAACCGGTATTGCACCTTATTTATTTGAACCGGATCAGCAGGAGATTAAGCCCTCCGCATTTAAAGATTATGACCCGCAAACAACGGTTTCTCCGCGTATTTCGTTCTCTTTCCCGATTTCGGATGAAGCTTTGTTCTTTGCCCACTACGATATCCTTACTTCACGCCCGACTAACGGCAACCGTTTGGATATGATTAAATATTACTTTATTGATCAGGTGGGAACATCCGTAATCAATAACCCGAATTTGAAACCTCAGCGGACTACTGATTATGAACTTGGTTTCCAACAAAAACTTACCAATTCATCATCCATTAAATTTTCAGCATATTACCGTGAAATGCGTGATATGATTCAGGTATATCGATTCACTTCGGCTTATCCCGTATCATACATTTCATACAACAATATCGACTTTGGTA
>CAYUAN010000265.1:0-2962 GCA_964442545.1 uncultured Prolixibacteraceae bacterium
CGGCAATCCGCCCCACCACCCCATTTTCCAACCCCGAATTTTTGTTTTCAAATGCTTGAATTCCTGCAAGCGGTTGCGCACACGCTTCTCGGCATGGTCGCGAATCGAGCAGGTGTTCACGAAAATTAAATCAGCCTCCGACATATCTTCCGTCAGCGTATAACCATCTTTTTCCAAAATGGCCACGACCACCTCACTATCCGACACATTCATCTGACATCCGTAGGTTTCTATATATAGTTTCTTCTCCATAATCTTCGAAATGAGTGCGCAAAAATAGTTTAAAATTACCTTATATATAAGGTGTAAATGTGATAATTGTCAGGCGATATCGTTTCGCCCGTCCGAATTATTCTTACTGAAACACTGTCGGTTACGAAAAATATTTTGGTTGATAAAATTTAATATAACTTTGCCGCGATTTTTTCGGAAGCGGTAAACGGACTTAAAAATATACGGGAATTCACACAAAAAGCCGCCATTGATTAATCAATTTGAAACGTGAAAACCCGAAATAAAGAAGAAGACTTTTATGGCAAAAAATCTGGTAATAGTGGAGTCGCCGGCTAAGGCAAAAACCATTGAAAAATATCTGGGAAAGGATTATGTGGTGAAGTCGAGTTTCGGACATATCCGTGACTTGGCAAAGAAAAACCTGGGCGTAAACGTGGATTCGGATTTTCGTCCGGTTTATGAAGTGGACCCCGACAAGAAAAAGGTGATTGCCGAACTAAAGAAACTGGCCAAAACATCGGATACGGTTTGGTTGGCTTCGGATGAGGACCGCGAGGGAGAGGCCATTGCCTGGCACCTGGCGGAAACCCTGAAACTTAAACCCGAGAATACCAAGCGTATTGTTTTTCACGAAATTACGAAACCGGCCATTCTGAATGCCATTGAAAATCCAAGAGGAATCGATTATAATTTGGTGGATGCCCAGCAGGCACGCCGCGTACTGGACCGCCTGGTAGGTTTTGAGCTTTCGCCCCTGCTTTGGCAAAAGGTAAAACCTTCGCTTTCGGCCGGCCGCGTACAATCGGTGGCCGTTCGTCTGATTGTGGAACGCGAACAGGAAATCAATAATTTCAAGAGCACTTCTTCTTATAAAGTTACCGCTGAGTTTACCAATGCCGAAGGCAAAAAGTTCATTGCTGAGCTGGGCACGAAATTCAAAACCAAGGACGAAGCCAAGGCCTTTTTGGAGCAATGCAAAACGGCCAATTTCAAGGTGGCGAAAATCAGCAAAAAGCCATCGAAGAAATCGCCACCCGCACCATTTACGACCTCCACTTTACAGCAGGAGGCCAGCCGCAAACTGGGCTACTCGGTTTCGAAAACCATGATGATTGCTCAACAGTTGTACGAATCGGGAAAAATCACCTATATGCGTACCGACTCGGTAAATCTTTCGGGTCTGGCCATCAATATGGCAAAGGAAGAAATCAGCAATCGCTGGGGTGATGAATATGTTAAAACCCGAAAGTTCAAAACCAGTTCGAAAGGAGCGCAAGAGGCACACGAGGCCATTCGCCCCACCTTTTTAAATAGCCCTTCGGAAGGCAGTGATGCTTCGCAAAAACGTTTATACGATTTAATCTGGAAGCGCACCATTGCATCGCAAATGAGCGATGCGCTGATTGAAAAAACCATTATCGATATTGATATCGACAATAATAAACACCGCTTTGTCGCCAACGGCGAAGTAATCAAGTTTGACGGATTCCTTAAAGTATATAATATTACCACCGATGAGGAAGATGCGGAAAGCACCGAAAGCAATAAAATATTGCCGACAGTGCACGAAGGAGAAGTTTTAAATGCTGATAAAATCACCGCCATTCAGCGCTTTACCAAGCATCCGCCACGCTATACCGAGGCCAGTCTGGTGCGCAAAATGGAAGAGCTGGGCATCGGCCGCCCGTCCACTTACGCCCCGACCATTTCCACTATTCAAAAACGCGGATATGTGGTAAAAGAGGACCGCGAAGGCGTGGAGCGTAACTATACCGAGCTCGTTTTGAAAAACGGCAAATTAGAAGAACTTGAAAAAACCGAAAAAACCGGTTATGAAAAAGGGAAATTATTCCCGACCGACATTGGAATTTTGGTTAATGATTTCCTGACAAAATATTTCGAAGACATCATCGACTATGGCTTTACGGCCACGGTTGAAAAAGAATTCGACCGCATTGCCGAAGGGGAGGTGGAATGGAACAAAATGATAAAATCGTTCTACAAAAATTTCCACGACACCATAGTACACACCAAGGAAAATGCTGAGCGATTCAGCGGTGAACGGCTTTTGGGTAAAGACCCCAAAACAGGACAAAATATTTACGCCAAGGTGGGTAAATTCGGGCCGATTGTTCAAATGGGTGAAACCACCGATGAGGAGAAGCCCAAATTTGCAGGCATTCGCAAACCGATGACCCTTGCCGACATCACACTGGAGCAAGCCCTGGAACTTTTCCGTTTTCCACGGAATTTAGGCGAATACGAAGGTAAGAAAGTTACGGTTGCCATCGGGCGCTTTGGCCCCTATGTGCGTCATAACGGTTTGTTTTTCTCCATTCCGAAAACAGAAGACCCGCTTTTAATTGATTTGGATAAAGCCATTGAAATTATCGAAGCGAAACGCAAAAAGGACAAGGAAAATACCATTCGCGTATTTGATGAAGAGCCGGAACTCAAGGTGCTAAACGGACGCTTCGGACCGTATATCAGCTATAAAAAGAAAAATTATAAAATTCCGAAAACGACGGATCCTGCTTCACTGACATTAGAAGATTGTATGGAGCTTATTGCAAAGGCGCCCGCAAAAAAAGGCGCTAAGAAAACAAGCACCCGTAAGAAAAGCACAACAAAAAAAGCCAGTAGCAAGAAAGCAAGCACAAAAAAGAAAAAGTAAGCCATGGACTTGAGCATTTATTTGCAAGCGATAGAAATTCCCGAATTCGACCTC
>CAYUAN010000266.1:0-4971 GCA_964442545.1 uncultured Prolixibacteraceae bacterium
CGATCGGAGCATTTTCTTTTCCCGCTTTTTCTTTCCGATATCACGATAAGCTCCTCGCATACCGGCGGCATAGTCGCCATAAAGAATAGAAGTCCGTTCAACGGTCATTTCACTTTCGTTGAAACTAACCTCATTCGTTCGCTTGAACGCATTCAACAATCGGGTTGGCGAGTCAAGCAGATAGGGTTTGGAGTCTGTTCCGTTTATCTCCAGTACAAATGATTTCTTCAGGTTTCGGCCCATGGTGGAGAATGAATTGAAATCGGAAGTAAGCTCCACAATGTAATAGGTATCACCCACATATACCTTGGCGATGGCATGGTTAAACCCGATGCTCGGCAAGGCCAGTTCCTGCTCACCGTTATCGCGCGTATTAACCAGAACAATCTCCGCCTTATAACCGGCCTGGCGGCACATGGCTACAAACAAGGTGGAAACGTCTTTACAATCTCCCACTTTGGTATTAATTACCTTGGAGGCTTTTTGGGGTACGATGCCGCTCTGGCGGAATGGAACCGAACTGTAATGGATATTCTTTACCACATAATCATAAATAAGGTGAATCTTTTCACGGTCGCTTAAGTTTTCCTTGCCTTTCAGCAGTTCTTTGGTTACTTCTTGTACTTCGTAGTCCGATTTGGCTTTGGTGGTCGATATATCGTAATACCACTTATTCACCCAGTTCCAGTCGGGCAGGGAAGAGAAGTGCATCACCTCCGAGAAATCGTCGATGGAAACCATAAATGGTTCTTCTTTAATGCTTTCCTGGTCTTTGCGTTCCCAGGTATAAACCTTAAACTCCCCGTTTTCGGAAACAATGGGTTGCATATCCGAATGAATGGTTTTATAGGTAAACTTACGGTCGCCCTGCACCATTAAAGTAAATTTCTTATGATTGTATGGGTAGAAAATATTGAAGTATTCAGATCCCCAAAACTCTTTCATCAAACGGCCGTAATTGGCTATTTCCCGCTTATAGATTAAGAGAATAGCATCATTTTCTTCCAGGTTGGTAAAGACAATGTGGCCACCGTTGGTTTCGGCTTTCAGGCGGCTTCCGTCGCTTTTCAATACTTCCGCTTTAATAATATCGGCATAGCCTACATTGTATTCCTTCCACATATCAATTCCGGTAGAGTTAAATACTTTTACCAAAAGGAAGTTTTTTTCTTCGCTGCCGCCCCGCTCATAAACCACTTTTTGGGTCTCGTCCAGAATAATCAAGCTGTTATCCTCAGGATAATCATCGGCGCTTTCGGATTTGTCATAGAGTTCGTATAAATCCGGTTCTTCGAAATAATCGAATACCGCTTTTTTGCCCATATATTTACGGTAAATGCGTCGCAGTTCAAAATCATTGGGCGCGAGAATCAAGGCTTTCTCGAAATATTCTTCCGCCAGGTCATCATCCATTTCTTTATAGGCTTTAGCAATTTCGCCAAGATAATAACCTACATAAGGTGCATTGTCAATCAGCTTGAAATAATATTCATTGGCTTTCTTATAATTTCCCTGATCATAAAATATGCTTGCAATTCGACCGTAATAATTTGGCTTATAGGCTTCATTTTCCAGTAGTTTGTTGAAGATGCTGATGGCAGCCGGAGTATTTCCAATAGCCTTATAATGATTGGCCAAAACATTATATGCGGAGGTATTATAGTTTTTCTTTAGATACTTTTTGAGTGTACTCAAACCGGCACCGTAATTCTGATCTACCTTTACATGAACAAGGTACATATAGTTTACAAATTCCCAATTCTCGGGATATTTTTTGTAGGCTTCGCGAATTTTGTCGAATAGCTCTTTTTGCTTGTCCTCATCGGCCAGCAACTCAATGCGTTTAGAATAAACGTCTTCATTAGGCCCGAAAATATCCTCAATCTTATCCACGATACTTGCTGCTTCTTCATAGTCCTCTTTTTCAATGGCCTCGTTAAACAAAAGTTCTAAAGAAAGCGGATTGTCCGGGTCGTTCTTCTTTACTTTTTCCAGTTCAAGGCTCAATAAGGTCTGACTATCTTCGCGCATATACACATTCATCAACTGATTGGAAATAAATGATGAATTTGGAGCTTTCTCTTGTGCGGTATTTAGCACTTTGCGTGCTTCATAGCTCATATCGTTGGCCAGATACGAGTTGGCCATCATTACCAGATTCAAAATCGAAGGGTCATTTTCGCTCAGCTTTTCAAAATATACATTGCTGAACTGCGGGATGGTCTTGCTTTTATACTCAGTATCTTTGGTATAGGGTTTTGGGTTTGCGCTAACGGGCAACGGCAAAACCGTACCTTTATCGTCGGTTATCCGCAAGAGAAAATTCATGTCGTCCACATCGTCGCTTTGGCCCAGTTGCACCAAAATACGATTATATCCTCTTTTGAGTTTTGCCGTAAAAATATAGGAGTCGATACCGTTATTACGTTCGTCCTCTTCCTGAAACAACAGATTGTCGTTTACCCACACCTTCACCGAACCGGAAACCCCGATACGGATTTGTGCCTCTTGGTCTGTCTGACTTTGCACAAAAGTTTGAAAATAAACGATGGAGTTGTTCGTAAACGAATGGTAGCCCGGATGAATCCAGCGCGAGGGACGGTAGCGGAGAATATTAAACCATTTTACCGGTGCTCCGTTACGATTGGTAAACTCATAATCATTCTCGGGATGCTCGATAGGGGCGTATTCTTTATCGAATCCGCTTCCGGAAATATTCTCGAAATTTCCGGCCAGTTGCCATTCCATAATGGCGCCTATCTTACTAAAATACTCATCGGCTTTCTTGAAATTACCCAATGCCTCATAATGGTATCCGAGTTCGGAATTTGCCTTAGCTTTTATTGTGGCATTAATCTTTGGAGACTCTGTTAGTTGAGCGATAAACTCATAACGATCTTTTTTCAATTTTCCCCTGCCGCCTGCAACGGCATTGTCAAACCATAACGAAAACAAATATGGGTTGGGATCGTCCACCAAAGCATAAAATTCTTTGAAGGCATTGAACGGGGCCTCTTTATTTTTGTCGATGTCGTTCATCAGCGCCAGGGATAGCCAGGCATTTGCAGCATCTTTTGTGTTGGAGGTGGCGTCTGTAAATTCATCACGCGCTTCATCCAGTTTATTCTCATTAAAGAGGCTCCAGCCCTTTTCATAATGGCTTTGGGCAATAGTCTTTTGCCATCCTGTTATTAGAATGCTTAACAGGAAAATAATTACGATGTGTTTCATTTATTTAATGGGTTTTTATTAAAAATATATGTCTTAATGATGTAGATTTTAGTATGCGTTCTTGTTAAAAGACTGCTGTGGTTTAAGCAAGCAAGTTAAGAAATATAATGATGCTTTCAAGGTCTAAATTTTGAAATGTGATTTTTGTATTTGCTATGCTAATTTTTTTGCCCGTACAAGTTTATTGGTCCGTCTAAATGCAATGCTACAATGCTCATATCTTTATCCAATAGTAAATCGGGAATGTCAATATAAAGTATGCCGGGCACCTTACTCCACGACATCTTTCCTAAAACGCGGAAATTTAATTTATTATTGCTTCCTACCATTTTTGCGCTAATAACTTTATTGTTTAACCCCTTAACCATAAGCGGACCGGATGGTTTGCCGTTTACAAACAGATAAAGTGTTTGTCGGTCAGCCGAAAGTGTGGAGTAGCCGTAATAATAGTGCGGATCGATACCTGCACGGCTGCCGTAAATGGCTTCAGCGTGTTTTTTAGTCCAGCGTCCCAATTCTTTAAGAATATTCACCTGCTCCTTTGGAATGCTGCCATCGGATTTTGGCCCGATATCAAGTAGTAAATTCCCTCCGTTATGCAGTACATCCGCAAAAATATTGATAATTTGATTGGGTGATTTGTAATTGGTATCTGCGGGTTGATAGCCCCAACTGTCATTCATGGTCATGCACAATTCCCAATATGGATTTTTAGGCGGATTAATAGGCAAACCCTGCTCCGGAGTAGCATAGTCGCCATATCCTCGCAAGCGCGAGTTGATAACGGCTTTTGGATTTTTATCCAGTATCATTTGTCTGATCTTAGAGGCTTCCCATCGCTCAGCACTTTGTTCCCAACCGCCGTCGAACCAATATAAATCCGGTTTATAGCGGCTTATTTCTTGAATCTGCGCCAAGTTGTATTGCACAAATTTTGCCCAGCGCAAACTGTCATCGGTATAACGCTTTTTTGTACGGGTAAAATTGGGATAATCAGGATAGGACCAATCAATCAGAGAATAATATAAGCCCACTTTTAGTCCCTGCTTTCGTACTGCCTCCACAAAGGGCGTTAGAACATCTCTGGCCGCGGCACTCTTTTTCGGGATGCTTAAATCTGAAACCTTGCTGTCCCATAGCGCTACCCCATCGTGGTGCTTACTTGTGATTACCGTATAGCGTGCACCACTTTCTTTAATCAGTTTTGCCCAATAATCGGGATCATAGTGCTCGGCCTTAAATCCGTCAAGTTGTTTCAAATAGTCCTTATGGGAAATATGCTCGTTGAAAAAGGACCAGCTCTCAGAAATGCCGTTAACACTATAGATTCCCCAGTGGATAAATATGCCCAGCTTGGCATCACGAAACCAGGCTAAACGCTCTTCTTTGCTTATTTCATCTTGTGAAATAAAACTTCCGAAAAGGATTAAAAGGAAGGTAAAGGCAATAAGATGATAATATTTCTTCATTGAATTTGTGCTGAATTAATTTCGAGGCAATTTACAATATTTTTTAAATCCTTCTTATTATCCTTTCTTCACTTTTTCTATAAAATACGGTCAAGCTGTGTATAATGCATGATTTGAGAACTTCGCCCCAACACTCCAATCCACCAACACTCCAACACTCCAACACTCCAATCCACCAACACTCCAACACTCCAATCCACCAACCCAAACTATTCCGCCGAAAACTCTTGCAGCATCTTACGGTAGGCCGAGAAAATGTTGGCACGGGAAA